>JBOGVH010000298.1:0-3443 GCA_050695235.1 Actinomycetota bacterium | reverse complement strand
GTACCGGTGCTTCAGGATGGCGTAGCCCTGCTCGACCTCCCATGCGTCGGTCGCGATGACCTCGATGGGGACCCCGACGTCGCGAAGGACGTCCTTGTCGCGTTCGAACATCCGCTTGGCCGACTGAAGGTCGTCCTGGCCGTAGCCTTCGGGCATCTTCGCCCGGATCTGCTCGAAGGTGAGGGGACGCCGCGACTCCAGCAGGAGCGCGACCAGGTTCACCAGACGCTCGAGCGGGTGCATCGGTGCGGCATGATACTCGGGCCATGGGTGGCGAAGGGGCCGGCATCAGGCTGCGTCGCGGCACGGTCGTGTCGGTCGGCACGTCACGCCCCGGGGCGATCGAGCTGGACGTGGACGTGGAGGGTACGCGGGCGCCGGCGCTGGTCTACCCGGACCTCACCGGATCGGTCGGCGTGGGGGACGTCGTGCTGCTCAATACGACGGCGGAGGCATTGGGCCTGGGCACCGGAGGGTTCCACCTGGTGATCGCGGTGGAGGGCGGACGGTCCACCGAGCTCGCCCACGGCGGCCGGGTGATGAAGGCCCGGTACACGCCGCAGCAGGTGGCCGTGCGGTCGGTTGAGGAGACCCATCGCGACGTGTTGGAGGGCTCGCGCGGGCTCCGGGGAACCCCGGTCGTGGCCGCGCCCCTGCACTCGATGATCGGGCCGGTCGCCGCGGGGGCGAAGGCGTCCGGGGTTGCGCGCGTCGCCTACGTCATGACGGATGGGGCGGCGCTTCCGGGGTCGCTCTCCCGGCTCGTGCCGAGGTTGCGCGACGCCGGGCTGCTCGATGGCTTCATCACCTGCGGGCAGGCGTTCGGGGGGGAGCTGGACGCCGTGACGATCTGGACCGGGCTCCTGGCCGCCGTGGAGGTGCTGGAGGCGGACGTGGTGGTCGTGGCCGACGGCCCGGGGAACCTGGGGACGGACATGACGTGGGGAGTGAGCGCGCTCGGGAGCGGACACGCGCTGAACGCCACCGAGGCGCTCGGCGGCAGGCCCGTAGCGGCGCTCCGCGTGTCCTTCGCCGACGCACGCCCGCGGCACCGGGTGGTCTCGCATCACTCGCTGACGATCCTGGAGAAGGTCTGCACGGCCAGGGCCAATGTCGCGGTACCCGTCCTCGATGACGCTCGCGAGCGAGATGCGGTGTGGGAGGCCCTCAGGGCTCGGAAGCTCGAGGAGAAGCATCAGCTCGTCGAGGTCGACGGGGGGCCGGCACTCGCCAAGCTCGACGAGCTGGCCGTCGAGGTCGAGTCGATGGGTCGAGCCCCCAAGGACGACCCCGCGTTCTTTCTAGCGGCCGGCGCGGCCGGGGTCCTCGCGGGCCGGATGGCGGCCGGATCCCTCAGCTACCGCTGAGCCTGATATCGCTCCTTGCCCGTAAGAGATCGACCCCGAGTGTGACGGGCTTCACTGCCATCCGAACACGTGTTCGTTATGGTTCGCCAATGAGCACGCTGCGATCCGCCCTCGACGAGCTTGGCGCGGAGGATCTGCGCTACGCCTCCGACGACGTGTTGGAGGCCGATGTCGCTGAGCTCGAACGGACGGCCGGGGCGGTGGAAGTGGAGCTCGCTCGCAGGGCGGCCGAGATCGATAGGCGGGGATCGTTCCGGCGTGACGGGTACCTTTCGATCTCCTCATGGCTTGCGCATCGGTTCCGGATGGCCTTCTCTGCGGCGACGCAGCTGGTCCGCGTGGCACGAGCCTTCGAGCACATACCCCGGACACGTGAGGCGTTGGCAACAGGTGAGATCTCTCGCTCGGCCGTGGCGGTCCTGGTTGCGGCCCATGAGACCGATCCGGGTGAGTTCTCAAATGTGGAGGCGGGTTTCGTGGACGCGGCGGCGACGCTTTCGATCCGCGATCTCAAGCGCGCCGTGGCTCACTGGCGGGACGCTGTGGATCATCGCCGGGCGGAAGAGGACGCCCAGCATGTCTTCCAGCTTCGGCGTCTGCACGTCTCTCCCACCCTCCAGGGCATGGTGCGCGTGGACGGCGACCTCGATCCCGAGACCGGCCAGGTCCTGATCACCGCGCTCCGAAGCGTGCTCGATCCGGAAGAGCGTCTGCCTGTGACCGACCAGCGGACCTTCGCCCAACGAAGGGCCGATGCTCTGGGGGAGATCTGCCGCAGGTGGTTGGATTCGACGGACCGGCCGCACGTGTCGGGTGAGCGCCCCCACGTCACCATCACGGTGGACTTGGAGGCGCTGGAAGGACGTTCCGGCTTGCGGTGCGAGCTGGACGATGCAGGGACCATCACCCCCGAGACCGCCAGGCGGTGGGCATGCGATGCCTCCATCGCCCGGGTCATCACCAGGGGCAGGTGCGAGCCGCTCGAGGCGGGACGCCGTACTCCGGCAGTGCCGGCTTCCATGCGCCGGGCTGTGGTGGTCCGGGACGGCGGCTGCCGGTCCCCGGGGTACGACCGTCCTCATGGATGGTGCGATGCCCACCACGTTCAACACTGGGCCGACGGAGGACCGACCTCGCTCTCCAACCTGGTCCTTCTGTGCCGGCCGCATCATCGGCTGATCCATCAGCGGTTCAGGATGGAGATGGTCCAGCGGCGACCGGTGTTCCTTCGGCCGGACGGCTCACCGCTGGAGGATCGAGCGACCCCAGCTACATGTGGGCGATGAGCTGCTCCACCCGGTCGTCCACCGAACGGAACGGGTCCTTGCACAGCACGGTGCGCTGGGCCTGATCGTTCAGCTTCAGGTGGACCCAATCCACCGTGTAGTCGCGGCGCTTCTGCTTGGCGTGCTTGATGAAGTCGCCGCGGAGCTTGGCCCGGGTGGTCTGGGGTGGCTCGCGCATGGCCCGGGAGATGTCCTTCTCGCTGACCATCCGCTCGGCTTTCCCGGACCGCTCCATCAGGTAGTACAGCCCACGGCTCCGGTTGACGTCGTGGTACGCCAGGTCGAGCAGCGCCACCTTCGGCGATGACAGCGGGAGCTGATGCTTGCCCCGGTACCGCTCGATCATCAACATCTTGGCCACCCAGTCCACCTTCCGGGCCAGGACCTCCGGCTGCCGGGAGGCCAGCGCGTCGAGGGCGTCCCGCCACTCCAGCAGCAGCTGCTTGGTCTGGGGGTCGCCCCCACGGCGCTCGACGAACTTCACTGTTCGCTCGTAATACTCGTCCTGGATCTCGATGGCGGTGAGCTCCCGGCCGTTGGCCAGCCGCACACGCTTCTTGCCCGCGATGTCGTGGGAGATCTCCCGGATGGCCCGGATGGGGTTCTCCAGGGTGAGGTCGCGCATCACCGTGTTGGCCTCGACCATCCGCAACACCAGGTCGGTGATGCCCACCTTCAGGAACGTGGTCCACTCGTTCATGTTCGAGTCCCCCACGATCACGTGCAGCCGGCGGAACCGCTCGGCGTCCGCGTGCGGCTCGTCGCGCGTGTTGATGATCGGTCGCGAGCG
>JBOGVH010000297.1:0-2468 GCA_050695235.1 Actinomycetota bacterium | reverse complement strand
CCGACAACCTGATCCAGCTGCTGGTGGGCAGGGAGGTCATGGGCCTGTGCTCCTACCTGCTGATCGGGCACAGGTGGGAGGAGCGGATCAACTCCAACGCCGCGATCAAGGCATTCATCACCACGAGGATCGGCGACGTCCCGTTCATGTTCGGGATCTTCGTGTTGATCGCGGCGACGGGGTTCCACTCGGCCAACATCCAGCAGGTCGGGGAGCTCGTGGGAGGTGCCGACGTGTCCCGGGGGCTGGTCTCGGTCGCGGCGTTGCTGCTCTTCGGGGGGACCATCGGCAAGTCGGCGCAGTTCCCCCTCCATGTTTGGCTCCCGGACGCCATGCAGGGCCCCACCCCGGTGTCGGCGCTGATCCACGCCGCCACCATGGTCGCTGCGGGCGTGTACCTGGTCGGTCGGTTGTACTCGGTGTTCCTGCATGCGGCCCCGGAGGTCCTCCGGTTCGTTGGGGTCATCGGCGGGATCACGATGTTCGGGGCCGCGCTCCTTGCGCTGGTCCAGGACGACATCAAGCGGGTGCTGGCGTACTCGACCGTCTCGCAGCTCGCCTACATGGTGACGGCCATGTCGGTCGGCCCTGTCGGTAGGGATGCGGCGCACTTCCACCTGTTCACGCACGCGTTCTTCAAGGCCCTCTTGTTCCTCGGAGCGGGCTGCCTGATCCACGCCGTGCACTCGAACAACATGAGCGAGATGGGCGGGCTGTGGAGGAGGATGCCCGTCACCTTCTGGACGTTCGCGTTCGGTTCGGCCGCCCTGGCCGGCGTCCCGCCGCTGGCCGGCTTCTGGTCCAAGGACGAGCTGCTGGTCGCGGCGTCGAAGGGACACCCCGTCGTGTTCACGCTGATGTTGGTCACGGCGCTGGTGACCGCCTTCTACACGACCCGGATGGTCATCCAGACGTTCTTCGGCGCGTACCGGGGGCACGGCGAGCCGCACGAGGCACCGGCGGTCATGACGGGACCGCTCGTCGCGCTCGCCTTCGGGACCATCACGGTCGGCTTCCTCGGCGCCGCCTTCACCGGTGGCGTCTTCTTCAAGTGGGTGTTCTTCGAGGCGCCGGAGCCGGTGACGTTCGTGCTGTGGGTGGCCACCCTGTCGATCCTCGCGGCGGGGCTCGGGATCCTGGCGGGGTGGTCCGTGTACCGCGATCGGCCCGAGCCCGACCCCGTGTTCCAGGTGGGATGGCTCTCGAGCCTGCTGGTCAACAAGTTCTACCTGGACGAGGTGTACATGCATGGGATGGTCCTGCCGGTCCGGGACCGCCTGGCCGCCGCGGTGGTGTGGTTCGATCGGAACGTCGTCGACGGCGTGGTGAACGGGACGGCCAGGCTCACCAAAGACCTGGCCGTTGGGACGAACGAGTTCGACCGCACCGTCGTCGACGGTGCGGTGAACGGGGTGGCGCAGGCGGCCGGGTTCACCGGCGGGCTGCTTCGGTACCTGCAATCGGGCAACGTCCAGCGCTACGCGGCCTTCCTGTTCGTCGGCGTGGTGGTGCTGGCCATCGTGATCACCAGGGTCTGAGGGACGGGGAGAGGGAGGGCGCATGAACAGCGGGTGGGAGGACTGGGCCATCTCGATCGCCACGTTCCTGCCCCTGGTGGGGGCGCTCGTCATCGCGTTCACGCCGAGAGAGCGGGACCGGCTGGTCCGCTCCCTCGGCGTCTTCTTCACAGCGGCCGCGCTGATCGTCGGCGTGGTCATGGCCGTCGGGTTCGACTACGGCGCCGGCCATGGCCTCCAGTTCGAGGTCAGCACGCGTTGGATCCCCGTGATCGGGGCCCGGTACCACGTGGGGATCGACGGCATCAGCCTGCCCCTGTATGTGTTGACCCTCGCCCTGTCGTTCCTGTGCGCGATCTACAGTTACCGGTTCGTCCCCAGCCCCGGGCGCACGAAGTCCTTCCTCGCGCTGCAACTCCTGCTGGAGACGGGCATGGCTGGCACGTTCATCGCGTTCGACCTCATTCTGTTCTTCGTCTTCTGGGAGCTCGTCCTGGTCCCCATGTACTTCCTCATCGGGATCTGGGGGAGCGCGAACCGCGAGTACGCGGCGATCAAGTTCTTCCTCTACACGTTGTTCGGGAGCGTGTTCATGCTGCTGGCGTTCCTGGGCATGTACTTCCGGTCGAACGTGAACGGCGCGCACACGTTCGACATCGTCCAACTCCAGCAGTTCGCCGCCTCGGGCGGGTTCGGCAAGACGTTCCAGCTCGTTGCGTTCGTCGGGGTCTTCCTCGGATTCGCCATCAAGGTGCCGATGTGGCCCTTCCACACCTGGCTCCCGGACGCGCATACCGAGGCCCCGACCGTCGGCTCGGTCCTCCTGGCCGGGATCCTGCTGAAGATGGGCACGTACGGGTTCATCCGGATCGCGCTCCCCATCCTTCCCGACGCCGCCCGGGAGTGGGCACCGTGGATCGGCGGCCTGGCGGCCATCGCCATCGTCTACGC
>JBOGVH010000296.1:0-1699 GCA_050695235.1 Actinomycetota bacterium | reverse complement strand
GTTCGTGGCCATCCTGGGCGAACGCGAGGTGGCCAAGGGGACGGCCACCGTGAAGCGCCTGGCCGACGGGGTGGAGGAACGGATCGCGATCGACGACGTGCCGGCGAGGCTGGCGAAGCTCGATGTCTGAGCTCGCCACCTCCATGCGGACGCATGCCTGCGGCGAGCTCCGCGCGGAGCATGTCGGGGCCGACGTGATCCTGTGCGGCTGGGTGGCCCGCCAGCGGGACCACGGCGGCCTGACCTTCGTGGACCTCCGGGACCGGGAGGGCCTGGTGCAGCTGGTGTTCCACCCGGGGGACGCGCCCGAGGCGAAGGCGGCGGCCCAGCAGCTCAAGACGGAGTCGGTGGTCCGGGTGACCGGGGCGGTCAGTCACCGGCCGGAGGGCAAGGTGAACCCCGCGCTGCCGACCGGCGAAGTGGAGGTGATCGTCCGCACGGTGGAGGTGCTCTCGGTGGCCGACACCCCGCCGTTCCCCATCGAGGACCGCGTCGAGGCCGACGAGCTCCTCCGGTTGACGTACCGCTACCTCGATCTCCGGCGCCCCGAGATGACCGGCGTCCTCCGGCTCCGGCACCAAGTCGTGCGGATCATCCGCGAGTACCTCGACACGCACGGGTTCGTCGAGGTGGAGACCCCGATCCTCACGAGGAGCACGCCGGAGGGAGCCCGGGACTTCCTGGTGCCTTCCCGGCTCCAGCCAGGGACCTTCTATGCGCTCCCCCAATCGCCGCAGCAGCTGAAGCAACTGCTGATGGTGGCCGGACAGGACCGCTACTACCAGATCGCACGCTGCTTCAGGGACGAGAAGCCCCGGGCCGACCGGGGCCTCGAGTTCACCCAGCTGGACCTGGAGATGTCCTTCGTCACGGAGGAGGACATCTTCGCCCTCATGGAGCCGCTCTTCGCGCGGATCATGCGCGAGACGATAGGCGTCGAGGTCGAGATGCCCTTCCGCCGGATGCCGTACGCCGAGGCGATGGCCCGCTACGGGACCGACAAGCCCGACCTTCGCTACGGGATGGCACTCGCCGACCTCGGTGAAGTGTTCCGGGAGACGGGGTTTCGTGCCTTCGCCGATGTGCTCACCTCCGGTGGCGTCGTCCGCGGGTTCGTCGCCCCAGGCGGCGGGAGACTCTCGCGGAAGGAGCTCGAAGGTCTGGTTAAGGACACGAAGGGGAGGGGTGCCGCCGGGCTCGTGTGGATGGCGTGCGATGAGGGGAGCGTGCGCTCCCCTGTCGAGAAGCACATGGCCCCCGAAGAGGTGGGGAGTGTCCGCAAGACGACCGGCGCGACAGACGGAGACCTGATCCTGATCGTGGCCGACCGGGCCGAACGTGTCGCCGTGGCCCTCGACGCCCTGCGACGAGATATGGCCGAGCGGCTCGGCTTGATCCCCGAGAACGAGTGGCGGTTCCTGTGGATCGTCGATCCCCCGCTGTTCGAGTGGGGCGAGGAAGAGGACAAGTGGGTGTCCGTTCACCACCCGTTCACGGCTCCCGCCGATGAAGACCTGAACCCGGAGACGGCCAAGGCACGGGCTTACGACATCGTCCTAAACGGCATGGAGCTCGGCGGGGGCAGCATCAGGATCCACGACCCGGAGATCCAGCGGCGGGTCTTCGAGGCGCTCGGCCTCTCGCAGGAGGAGATCGACGAGAAGTTCGGGCATCTCCTCACCGCGTTCCGCTACGGGGT
>JBOGVH010000295.1:0-4526 GCA_050695235.1 Actinomycetota bacterium | reverse complement strand
GAGATCAACCTGGTGTACGCGGACGCATTGGAGACGGCCGACCGACACGCGCTCTACAAGCACGGTGCCAAGGAGATCGCCGCGCTGAACAACGTGGCCCTGACGTTCATGGCGAAGTGGACGATGGCCGAGGCCGGGTCGTCCTGCCACGTGCACTCCAGCCTGTGGACCGAGGACGGGTCCGACTCGCTCATGTGGGACGAGGCCGACCCCCATCACATGTCGGAGACGTTCCGGTACTACCTCGGCGGCCTGATGTCGACGGCTCGGGAGATGGCCTGGATGTTCGCGCCGTTCGTCAACTCCTACAAGCGATACCAGCTGGGGTCGTGGGCGCCGACCGCCATCGTGTGGAGCCACGACAACCGGACCTGCGGGTTCCGGGTGGTGGGGCATCGCAGGGGCAACCGGGTGGAGAACCGGATCCCGGGGGCCGACGTGAACCCCTACGTGGCCTACGCAGCGACGATCGCCGCGGGGCTCCACGGCATCCGCAACAAGATCGAGTGTCCCCCGATGTTCGAGGGCAACGCCTACGAGGCCAAGGACGTGCCGAGGGTTCCCTCGTCGCTGCACGAGGCCATCGACGCGTTCGACAAGAGCGAGGTGGCCCGGGAGGCGTTCGGCGACTTCGTCTTCGAGCATCTGCTGAACACGGCCCAGCAGGAGCAGGTCATCTTCGACAACACCGCGGTGACCGACTGGGAGCTGGCTCGGTACTTCGAGCGCGGCTGAGCTTTCGGGGAGCGGGAGCAGCCCAAGGCTGCCGGTACACTCGGAGTCATGAAGCCGCTGGTCCTCGTACGGAACGACGGGTTCGAGACGTACGGCGTGGCCGTGCCGGCGCTTCGGTCCGCCGGCGCCGAGCTCCTGCTCATCGACGCGTTCGAGGGACAGCCGCTCCCGGAGTTGTCCGAGGTCGCCGGCGTGGTGATGCTCGGCGGGACGGTCAACGCCGACCAGGTCGATCGGCACCCGTTCCTGCTCGAGGATCGCGCGCTCACGCGAGAGGCGGTGGAAACGGGCGTCCCGTTTCTCGGCGTCTGTCTCGGCGCGCAGATCCTGGCCCGGGCACTCGATCGCCCGGTGATGAAGGCCGCCCGGCGCGAGCTGGGATTCCAGCCCATCCATACCACGGAGGCCGCGGCCGACGACGGCCTGCTCTCGGTCTTCGCCGACTGCGACCGGGTCTTCCAATGGCACCAGGACACCTTCGAGCTCCCGGAGGGGGCGACCCTGCTGGCAACCGGCGAGGACGTGCCGCTGCAGGCCTTTCGGGTGGGCGATCTCGCCTGGGGGATCCAGTTCCACTTCGAGATCGATGGTGCCGAGCTCGAGCAATGGCTGGACGAGGCCGACGCGCTCATGGACCTGGAGGCCACGTGGGGGAAGTCCTCCGAGGACATCCGCCTGGAGGCCAAGGAACACATGGCAGCCCACGAGCAGCGGGGCCATGAGGTGTTCCGCCGCTTCGCCGACGTCGCCCGACGGGCGGCGCGGTAGCGGGGAAGGTTGATGGACATCCCTCAGGTCGCGGTGGTCGCCTACCATCTCCGGCCCGGCCGGGTCTCGTTCTGGAACGTCGGCGGATACGGCGTCCCCGAGAACTACATCGACGCCATCCGGAGGGCGGGCGGGCGTCCGGCGCTCCTCCTGCCCGGGGACGACACCCCTGTCGAGAGGATGCTCGAGCCCTTCGACGCCCTGCTCCTGGTGGGTGGAGGAGACGTGGAGCCGTCCCGATACGGCCGAGAACCGCACGCCGAGGTGTACGGTCTCGAGCCCGATCGCGACGGTCTCGAGATCGCGCTCATTCGCAACGCCGACCGGAGGGGGATGCCGACGCTTGCCATCTGCCGAGGCATGCAGGTGATGAACGTGGCGTTCGGCGGGACGTTGATCCAGCACCTCCCCGACCACCCCGAATACTTGGAGCACGGGACCCCCAGCGGCCGGGATCTGGCTCGCCACGACGTGAAGCTCACCCCCGGCAGCCGGATCGCCGAGGCAGCCGGCGCGGAGGTGCTGTCCTGCTCGACCCATCACCATCAGGGGATGGACGGCGTGGGCGACGGCTTGTCCGCCACCGGCTGGTCCGAGGACGGGTTAGTCGAGGCCGTCGAGCGCGAAGGGGGATGGTTGCTCGGCGTCCAGTGGCACCCGGAAGACGACGCCGAGCACGATCCCGCGCAACAGGCCGTGTTCGACGCGCTGATCGCCAGGGCGGCCCGAGCATGAGCGAGGTCCGGATCGTACGAGCTAAAGGCGACCCCGTCCAACGGGGTCAACTTATCGGCCGTGAGCTTCGCGACCTGGTGAATGAGTCGATCGACTTCTACGGACGGTACATGTCCCGCCGTGGGGTATCGACGCAACAGCTCCAAGACCTGCTGACGCCGTACCTCGCGTCGGCGGAGTCGAGCTTCCCACAGTTCGTGGCCACGCTGAAGGGGATGTCGGCGGGAGCGACCGTCCCGTTCCTGGAGCTGTTCGCGGTGAACGCGTTCGAGGAGCTCGAGCCGCTTCGGGAGGCACCCGAGGGGGGCACGCTGTTCCTCCAGCGCAAGGAGGGGAGATTTCCGCCGAAGGAACCAAAGGATCCGAGGCGGGCCACGAGGCCCAGGATCGAGCGGTGCTCCAGCTTCGCCGTCACCGCGCCGGGGGTTACTCTCCTCGGCCACAACGAGCAGTGGCTGGCGGGCGACCTTGGCAACGTCGCGGTTGTGATCGACGTTCCCGACGACGGCTCCGTTCCCGTCGTATCCCCGACGATCGTGTCATGCCTCCCGGCCGTGGGCATGAACGGCCACGGCGTGGCCCAAGGGATCGGCTCGCTCACTGCCGTGGACGACCACGTCGGAGTGCCGCGCGTGCTCGTGTCCCGGCACTCGCTGGAGGCGGCCGATCGCGACGACGCGGTCCGGCGAGCCGGGACGGCGTCGCGCGCGGGCGGCTACGGACACGTGCTGGCGTTCCGAGGAGGGGACGCGATCACGATCGAGACGACCGGGAAGGAGCTGGCGGTCCTGGACGGTCCCGGCGCCCACACCAACCACTACCTCGACCGCCGGCTGGCCTCCCTGGGGGTCGAGCCCTCCGAAGGCAGCAGGTCCCGCCTGGCTCGCCTGGACCAGCTGCTGGCCGAGCGCCGCCCACAGACCCCAGACGCCGTCATGGACGTCCTGCGCGATCACGGCCCCGGGCCCGAAGCCATCTGTCTGCATCCGGATCCGGCCGAGGGCGACGAGGCCTCGGCCGTGATGTTCTCCATGGTGGCCGACCTGGAGGCCTCGCGGATGTGGGTGGCCCCGGGGAACCCGTGCCGGAACGACTACGTGGAGATCGACCTGACGGGCCTGGCGTGACCAGACGGGGATCTCGGTGACCTGGACGACGCCGCTCCTCTACGAGCGACTGACGTGGCCCGAGGTCCGGCGGGCGGCGGCCGAGGACCGGGTGTGCCTGATCCCGGCCGGCACGCTCGAAGACCACGGGCCGCACCTTCCCCTCGACACCGACACCCGGATCGCCACCGAGATCTGCGGGCGGGCCGCCGAAGAGATCCCGGAACAGGTCGTGCTTCTGCCGCCGATCATCCACGGGTACACGCCGCATCACATGGAGTTCCCGGGCCCCATCACGATCGGATGGGACACGTTCGTCCGGTACTGCACCGACATCGGAACCTCGCTGGCGCGACACGGGTTCAAGCGGATCCTGTACCTGAACGGCCACGGCTCGAACATCCCGCTCGTGGATATGGCCGCTCGGTTGGTCGCGTTAGAGCATCCAGATGTGCTGGCGGCGGCGACCTTCTACCTCACCAGCGAAGAGGCCATGAGGGTCATCGATGAGGTCCGGGAATCCCAGCCCGGAGGCATGGGCCATGCGTGCGAGCTCGAGACCTCGATCTACCTCCACCTGGACCCCGGAGCCGTCGACATGAACAAGGCCGTCGACGAGAACTCGTTCCCGGAAGGCCAACACGCCTGGATGGACTGGTCCGATGGGCCGCTCAAGCTCATGCCGTGGTGGAACGCGATCAGCCACACGGGGGTCCACGGTGACGCGACGAAGGCGACCGCAGAGAATGGCAAGTCGCTGTTCGAGGCCGCCGTCGCCGAGTGCGTCTCGTTCGTACGGGAGCTTCGGGACAAGCCCCTGCCCGTGCGATGGGAGCCAACGGAACGTCCCTGAGTGACCGCCGGTCACCTCCATGACTCGACCGTGTGGGCCGCCCCTGCCTGGAGCTTCCGAGGCCAACCGTGCTATACACGCCCGACGAGGCGGGCGCCATCACTCATGCCGAGGCTGGGGAGCGGCGCCGACGGGTCCGGAGGGGAACCCGGGAACCTCGGCCATTCGTACCAGGTAACGAGCGCCATCAACGACGGGAGGTGGGCGGGATGAGCCCCAACGGACGGAGGAGCGGTTCCTGGGTCGGGGGCACCGGGATCCTGGTCGCCGTGGTGATGCTGGTCACCGGGAGCTTCGCGGGAATCGCGGGGGCGCAGACCGCGACACCC
>JBOGVH010000294.1:0-7097 GCA_050695235.1 Actinomycetota bacterium | reverse complement strand
AGATCGTCGACACGGCCAGGGCGCTCGAGGGCCTTCGCCGAGAGGACTCGGTCCATGCAGCCGGGGTGGTGATCGGAGACGCCCCCCTGGTGAACTACCTGCCGCTCAAGCTGTCGAAGGACTCACGCGACGACAGCCGGCGCATCGTCACCCAGTTCGACATGCACGGGTTGGAGAAGCTCGGCCTGCTGAAGATGGACTTCCTCGGCCTTCGGACCCTCTCGGTCATCGAGGACACGCTGGCCCTCCTTCGGCGGACGGGCGTCGAGCTCGATATCGACCACGTGCCCCTCGACGACCAGGCCGCGTACGCGATGCTCCGCCGAGGCGACACCACCGGCGTCTTCCAGCTGGAGAGCCCGGGCATGCGCCAGCTGATCCACCTGCTGCTACCGGATCGGTTCGAGGACCTCATGGCCCTCGTCGCCCTGTATCGGCCGGGCCTGCTGTCGATGGGCCAGCACTCCGAGTACGCGGAGCGCAAGCACGGCCGAAAGCCGGTGACGTACCCGCATCCGGACCTCGAGGAGGTCCTGCAGAACACCTACGGGATCATCGTGTACCAGGAGCAGGTCATGCAGATCGCCAACCGCATGGCCGGCTACTCGATGGGTGAGGCCGACGGCCTGCGCAAGGCCATGGGGAAGAAGATCCGCGAACTGCTGGTCCCGCACCGGGAGACCTTCGTCCGTCAGTGCGTGGACCGGGGCTACCAGCGCCGCATCGCCGAGGACATCTTCGACCTGATCGTCCCGTTCGCCGACTACGGGTTCAACGCCTCGCACGCATGCGCGTACGCGTATGTGGCCTACCAGACCGCATACCTGAAGGCCCACCATCCCGTGGAGTACATGTCCGCCATCCTGACCAGCGTGAAGGACGACAAGGACAAGAAGCCCTTCTACCTGAACGCCTGCCGCCTGATGGGCCTGGAGGTCCTTCCCCCCGACGTGAACGAGTCCGAGCTGGACTTCGCCCCGGTCCCCGGCGGTGAGCCCAAGGTTCGATACGGGCTCTCCGCCGTGCGGAACGTGGGTTCGGGGGCCGTCGGCCAGATCATCGAGGCCCGGAGGTCCAGGGGAGGGTTCGGCTCCTTCGCCGAGTTCTGCCGCAAGGTCGATCCGGGGGTCCTGACCAAGAAGGTCCTCGAGAGCCTGGTCCTGGCGGGGGCGTTCGACTCGCTCGGCTACGCTCGCAAGGCCCTTCTGGAGGGATACGAGAAGGTGTCCGGACCCATCGCGGCGGAGCGCAAGGCCGAGGCCGCCGGTCAGTTCTCGCTGTTCGGGGGGGGAGAACGGGCGGCGCACGAGATCGACGAGTCCGTCCTCGACGGGGATGAGTTCGACCGGCGAACGCTCCTTCGCCTGGAGAAGGAGATGCTCGGCCAATTCGTCACCGACCACCCGCTCCTGTCGGTGAAGGAGCGGCTGGGGGCCCAGACCGACATGGAGGTCGCCGACGTGGTGAACCTGGGGGACGGCGATCTGGTCACCGTCGGCGGGATCGTCGCGTCGGTGGCCCGCCGGTACACGAGGAAAGGGGAGCCGTACGCGCTCTTCCGGCTGGAGGATCTGGCGGGCGGCGTGTCGGTCGTAGCCTTCCCCGGGGTCTTCGAGCAGGTGCCGAACTTGGTGGAGACCGACGTCATCGTGCTGGTCAAGGGGCGAGTGGATCTCCGGGGCAGGGAGTTGCAGCTTCGGGCGGTGGAGATCCGGGAACTCGACGTGGGCGCGGTCGCCCCGGCCCGTCCCACACCTGGGGTGATGGTCGTCGACCTCGCCGCGGCAAGCTGCACCAAGGCCCTCATCGCCAAGCTGAAAGACCTGTTCGGCGCCCATCCGGGATCGACCCCCGTGCTCGTCAGGTTCATCTCGTCTCAGGGCACCACACCGATCGAGGTGGGAGGCGTGCGGGTGGATCCCGCGGCCGGATTGCTCTCGGAGCTGCGGCTGCTCCTCGGTCCGAAGGCCGCCCGGCTCGAGGACGAGCCGTCTCCCAGAGCCGAGCGCGTGGAGGTCGCACCGGTAGGCTGACCGGCCGTGGGGTTCGAGGTCATCCCGGCCGTGGACGTCTTCGGAGGTCGTCTGGCTCGCCTTTCCGACGGAGCGGTGCTGCTCGTGGACGCGTTCGGTGGCGACCCCATCGCGGCCGCTCGATCCTTCGCGGACGCCGGTGCCCGGTGGATCCACGTGGTGGACATGGATCTGGCGCTGGATGGCGAGTTCCGCAACCTCGAGGTGTTGGCCGGGATCGCCGGCATCGGCGTATCGGTCCAGGCGAGCGGGGGGATCGCCGGTCTCGCCGAAGTCGAGCGGGCCCTGGCTGCCGGCTCCCGCCGCGTCGTGCTCGGCTCCTCGGCGCTCTCCGACCGGCCCGCGGCGGAGGCGCTGCTTGCCCGGCACCGTGACGCGCTGGCCGTGGGGATCGAGGCCGATCGGGACACGATACGGACCCGGGCCCGCCGCGAGGTCGCGCTGTCACTCCCCGAGACGATGGCCTGGCTGACCGGTCTCGACGTCGCCCGGTACGTCCACACCACCGTGGGCAGGGTGGGTGGCCTCGCGGGCCCCGACCTCGATGCGATCCGGGCGCTCGTCCAGATGACCGGGCGACCAGTGGTCGCTTCGGGAGGGATCCGGGGCCCTGAGGATCTCCGACGGATCGCCTCCATCGGAGCACAGGGTGCCATCCTGGGCCGCGCGCTGTACGAGGGTCTCGATCTCCGGGACGCGCTCGACGCGGTGGCCTGAGGTCGCGCCGCTACACTTTCCCGACCATGGGCTTCCTCACAGAGACGGTGGACGGCGTTCGCCGCAGGCTGGAGCGACAGCCCATCGACGAGGCCGGGTTGATGGCCCTTGCTCTCAGGATGCCGCCACCTCGCGCGTTCGCGGCCCGGCTGTGGTCGGCGAAGGCTCCCGCGGTCATCGGGGAGGTGAAACGGTCCTCACCGTCGGCCGGGCGGATCCGGGACGCGGATCCCGGAGCGCGCGCCCGCGCGTACGAGGAGGCGGGTGCGACCGCCGTCTCGGTGCTCACCGAGCCCGTGCACTTCGACGGGTCGCTGGCCGACCTTCGCGCGGTTCACCACGCGACCACGATCCCGGTCCTCCGCAAGGACTTCTTGGTTCACCCGGCCCAGCTCATCGAGGCTCGGGTCGCCGGAGCCGACGCCGTGCTCCTCATCGCAGCCGCGCTCAGCAAGATCGAGCTGAGGGCCATCCTGAAAGCGGCCCAGGACCTCGGGCTCGGAGCGTTGGTCGAGGCCCATTCCGCGGAGGACCTGGCCAAGGTCCTGGGGGTCGACGCCAAGGTGGTGGGGGTGAACGCACGGGACCTCGAGACCCTCGACGTGGACGAGGACCGGGCCCTGCTCCTCCTGGGGTCCGTGCCCCAGGACCGGATCGCCGTGTTCGAGAGCGGTATCTCGACCCGGACGCAGGTCGAACGGGCGATGGAGGCCGGCGCGAAAGCGGTCCTGGTCGGTGAGGCCCTCATGCGGGCGGAGGACCCCGGCGCCAAGCTCCGCGAGCTGCGAGGTGTGGCGTGAAGGCCGCCGACACGACGGCGACGCCCGACGCACGCGGGCGGTTCGGCCCGTTCGGGGGCCGGTACGTTCCCGAGGTGCTGATCCCGGCCCTCGACGAGCTCGCCGCCGCATGGGACGAGCTCCGGGACGAGTCGGCGTTCCGAGGTGAGCTCGATGCGTTGCTCCGCGACTTCGTGGGCCGGCCGTCGCCGCTCACCTTCGCATCGAGGCTGTCCGACCGACTTGGCTACCGCGTCTACCTGAAGCGTGAGGACCTCAATCACACCGGGGCGCACAAGATCAACAACACCCTGGGCCAGGTGCTGCTGGCTCGGCGGGTGGGGAAGGGCCGCATCATCGCCGAGACCGGCGCCGGGATGCACGGCGTGGCCACCGCCACGGCCTGCGCGCTGTTCGGCCTTCCATGCGTGGTGTACATGGGCGAGGAGGACACCGTCCGCCAGGCACCGAACGTCGCTCGGATGCAGCTCTTGGGGTCAGAGGTCGTGACGGTCACCTCCGGAAGCCGAACGCTGAAGGACGCCATGAACGAGGCCATGCGGGACTGGGCGGGGAGCGTGCGAGAGACCCATTACGTGATCGGCTCGGTGGCCGGACCGCATCCGTTCCCCTCCCTCGTCCGCGACCTCCAGCGTGTGATCGGCGACGAAGCGAAGGCGCAGTTCCTGGATGCCGAGGGCCGTGATCCCGACGCGGTCGTGGCGTGCGTGGGGGGCGGCAGCAACGCCATGGGCATCTTCGCGCCGTTCGTCGGTTCCGCCGGGACCCGGCTGGTCGGCGTGGAGGCCGGCGGTCGGGGAGACGCGGACGGCGACCACTGCCGGTCCCTCACCCTCGGGGCGCCCGGCGTCCTCCATGGCTCGCTGTCCTACCTCCTGCAGGACGGGGACGGACAGGTCCTGGCCACGCACTCCATCTCCGCCGGCCTGGACTACCCGGGGGTCGGCCCGGAGCATTCGTATATGAAGGAGGCCGGGCTCGCGTCGTACGTCTCCGCCACCGACGCCGAGGCCCTCGAGGGGTTCCAAGCCCTCGGCAGACTGGAGGGGATCCTTCCGGCACTGGAGCCGGCCCATGCCGTCGGATGGCTGTTGAAGCGTCCGCTGCCCGAGGGCTCGACCGTCCTCGTCAACCTGTCCGGCCGGGGCGACAAGGACCTGGAAACCGTCCGAAGGGTCCTCGGTGAACCCCCCGCAGACCGTCCCCTCCGTGCCTGACCTGGAGGCCGCTCTCCGAGCCAGGCGGGAAGGCGGCGGTCGGGCCTTCGTCCCCTATGTCACCGGTGGCCTGCCCGGCGTGGACGCCGGCCTCCTTCGTGGGCTGGAGGAGGCGGGGGCGGATGCCGTCGAGATCGGCATCCCCTTCTCCGACCCGGTCATGGACGGCGGGGTCATCCAGGAGGCATCGCGTCTGGCCTTGGAGGAGGGGACACGGCCGGCCGACGTCCTGGCTACGGTGAAGGAAGCCGGGCTGTCCGTCCCCGTAGCCGTGATGACGTACTTCAATCCCGTCCTTCGCCGCGGCCTCAGCGACTTCCTGGCCGAAGCGGCGCAGGCCGGAGTCTCGGGCGCGATCATCCCCGACCTGCCGGTCGACGAGGCCGATGACTGGATCCGCGCGTGCTCCACGGCATCGATGGCCCCGGTCCTCCTGGCGGCTCCGGGTACCACCGCCGAACGCCTCATGTCGATCGCCGCGTCGGCCGGAGGATTCGTGTACTGCGTGGCCACCTACGGCGTGACCGGCGAGCGCGAGCGCCTGGCTGGGACGGCAGAGGAGGTCGTACGGGCGCTCCGCCCGCTCACCGACCTCCCGCTGCTGGTTGGCGTGGGGATCGGCACCCCCGCACAGGCCTCGGAGGCCTGCGCCTTCGCCGATGGGGTCATCGTGGGGAGCGCCCTGGTGCGCCGGCTGGTGGATGGGGAGCCGGCGGGGGCCCTGGCGATGGCGGGGGAGTTCCGTACGGCCATCGGGCCGGCCTAGTCACGGCTCAAGCCGGAGGGGCATCGGCATCCGTAAGCGAGGGTGGAAGGCCGCGCTTTCCCTCCGGGGCGGGATGTGGTACGTACCACCTGCTCGTGGAGGGGGAAAGGAGGACCGAGGGCTCGGGGACCTCGTTCGTTTTTTCGCTGAGAGAAACAGGTGCGAGGAATAGTTCCGGTACGGGCTCCGGTAGGATCCCGGGCCGGAGAGGAGAGGGGGATCGATGAGGAAACCACGTTGGTTCGCTGTGGTGGCATTGCTGGGGGCTCTCTCGCTGATCGCCGCCGCCTGTGCCGAGGACGAGGGCGGGGGAGGCGGCGGGGGCGGTGGAGGCGGTGTCGACTGCAACACCGTCGAGTTCGGCTGCGTCGAGGTCGGGCCGGACGATCCGATCAACGTCGGCGTCGCGCAGGTGATCAGCGGCGCCGATGGCACGCTGGGCCAGGACCAGGTGAACGGGATCGAGCTCGCTCTGGATCATCGCGACGGCGCGTTCGATGGAACCGACGGAACGGTCCTCGGCCACGCGGTCGAGCTGACGGTGGAGGACGACGGGTGCTCCGCGGAGGGCGGCCAAGCCGCTGCCACGGCACTCGCCGCCGACACGTCGGTCGTCGCGGTCATCGGTACGAGCTGCTCGAGCGGGGCGCTCGGGGTCGCGGATACGATCCTCAGTGACAAGGGGATCCTCCTGTTCTCCGCGTCCAACACGAATCCGGCGCTCACCGCAGAGGGGACGCACCAGCCCTTCTACGCGCGCACGGCGCACAACGACCGGATCCAAGGAGCGATCGTGGCCGAGTTCTCGCTCGGTCAGGACGTGGGGGCCAAGACGGCCGCCACGATCGCGGACGAGAGCCCGTACACCCAGGGACTGGTCGCGGCCTTCGAGCAGAACTTCGAGGCTGGAGGGGGCACCCTGACGGGATCGGAGCAGGTGAACTCCGAAGACACGGACTTCAAGGCGCCGCTCCGCTCATTGGCAGAGGGCAACCCCGACGTCCTGTACTTCCCGATCTTCGTGGCTGCGTGCACGTTGGTCATCAAGCAGGCGGCGGAGATCATGCCCGACGCGACGTTGATCGTCTCGGACGGCTGCCTCTCCTCGGACACCTTGAAGAACGCGGGAGTCGACGCCAAGGGCGTCTACGGCTCGTCTCCGGACATCGCGGCCTCGGCCAACCCGTTCTACCTCGACGAGCTCGTCCCGGCCTACCGGGAGGCGTTCAACAGCGCACCCCTCTCGGTCTTCCACTCCCACGCCTACGACGCCGCGAACATCCTGATGGACGCGATCGAGGCCGTCGCGATCGAGAACGACGACGGGTCGCTGTCGATCCCGCGTCAGGCGCTTCGGGACGAGGTCTTCGCGACCAACGGGTACGAGGGCTCGACGGGCACGTTCACGTGCACGGAACTCGGCGACTGCGCCACCGATGTCACGATCGGGATCTTCCTCGCGCCGGGCTGGCCGGTGGAGGGGGGCTCCCCCGACGCCGAAGCGGTCTACAGCGACACGAAGTCGCTGGACGACGTGCTCTGAGCAGAAGGATCGGAGGAACGC
>JBOGVH010000293.1:0-2482 GCA_050695235.1 Actinomycetota bacterium | reverse complement strand
GACCGGGTCGCGGTGATGTATCTCGGACGCATCGTCGAGATCGGCCCGGCGGAGGGGGTCCTGACCCGGCCGCTCCATCCCTACACGAAGGCGCTGCTGAACGTGGTCCCCGAGGCCGGTGGACTGGACCGGCCGATCCTCACTGGGGAGCCGCCGGACCCAACGAGGATCCCGCCGGGATGCCGGTTCCACCCCAGGTGCCCCGAGGTGGCATCGGGCGCAGCCCGAGCGGCCGGTGTAGAGGACCGGTGCCGGGGAGAGGACCTCGGGCTGATGGAACTTCGCCCCGGCCACTTCGCCGCGTGCCACCTCGCGGCCCTCACCGTCGGCGAGGGCAGGGAGCTATCCACATCGCAACCTCAGGGCTGACCGGTCGACGACGCGGTGGTCGACCGGCTCAGGCGTTCGCCGAGCGCTCCCGCTCCTCCTGGTCGCCCTTCAGGACGCCGAGGATGGCTTCCATCTCGGTGTCCCCCACCGGCACCTCGCGACCCGTCGCCCGGGCCGCAGCGAGGAGGGTCCGAAGGTTCGACTCGGCCATCTCGGCCCGGGCCTCGACATCCCTGACCCGGCTGGCCAGCGCCTGTGCCCGGCGCTCCGCCTCGTCCCGAGCCTCGCGAGACTCGCGGGCCTCCTCCCTGGCGGTGCGCAGGCCGGCCCGGAGGGAGGCGACCTCTCGGCCGAGCTCGATCATCCGCTCGATGGCCTCGCGACCGATCTCCGAATACGTCGGCCGGGACGGGGGACCCGGTTCGGCCGCCCGCTGCCGAGGAGACCTCGGCCTGCGGGGGCGGGGCACCTGTTCCCGCTCGCCGGGCTCGATGGGCCTGGGATCAACGAGTCGGTACTTGCCGTCCACCATCTCCAGCCGGCGCCGCGCCAGCAACGCCCGGACCGCGCGGGCCGCGGCGAGGGGCTCGGGGAGGCCCATGTCCCGGGCGATGTCCGCCGGGCCCACCTGCAGTGCCTCGCCCGGCTCGACCCTGGACGCCACGGCGGCAAGGAACGCGTTCGCCCGCTCAAGGCTCTCCTGGTTCACAGCGGCTATCGTGGCAACTTCCGGGCCGGACCGCCAGCCGGTCGGGCGTCTCGCGATCATGCCGCCGGCGCCAGGATTTGACCCCGTCGCCGGAAGCGGTGTATACATCGCGATGGAGCCGCTGGGACCTTCGGGTTCCGGCGGCTCCGTCGTTGCCCCGTAGCCCTCGTTGGTGGAGATCCGGTGTCAGGCCACCACGACGAGCCCACCGGTCGGACGGCCATCGACGCGCCCCTCTCCGGGGTGCGAGTGGTGGATTTCTCCCGGGTCCTCGCGGGGCCACTGGCCACCATGATCCTTGCCGACCTGGGCGCCGACGTGGTGAAGGTCGAACGCCCGGGCACCGGCGACGACACCAGGCGGTGGGGGCCACCGTTCGTCGGCGAGGACGCCGCGTACTTCCTCTCGCTCAACCGAAACAAACGATCGGTCGTCCTCGACCTTTCGACGGCCGACGGAAGACACGCCGCCCGCGACCTGGCCATCCGGGCGGACGTGGTGGTCGAGAACTTCCGGCCCGGGCTCATGGCGAGCTTCGGCCTGGACTACGGATCCCTCGCCTCCATCCATCCGGGCCTCGTCTATTGCTCGTTGGTCGCGTTCTCCGATGAAGGCGATGGAGCCTCAAGGCCGGGCTACGACATCATCGTTCAGGCCCTCTCGGGCCTGATGAGCTTCACCGGCCACCCGGGAGGGGAGCCCACCAAGGTCGGGGTCGCGCTCCTGGACGTGATCGCCGGGCTGTACGCCTCGAACGGTATCCAGGCCGCGCTCCTCGACCGGGCTCGGACGGGCCGGGGACGGAAGGTCACCGTCTCGTTGTTCGAGTCGAGCCTCGCCGCTCTGGTGAACCAGGCGGCGAACTACCTGCTGGGCGGGGACGTCCCCGGCCCCATGGGCAACGAGCACCCGAACATCGTTCCCTATCAGCTGTTCGAGTCCGCCGATCGCCCGTTCATCCTGGCGGCCGGCAACGACAAGCTCTTCCTGCATACCTGCGAGGTGATCGGACGGCCCGAGCTGGCCGGAGATCCTCGGTTCGCCACGAACGACGCCCGCGTTCGGAACCGCTCCGAGCTGATCCCGTTGCTGCAGGATGCCTTCCGGGCCCGCCCGGCAGACGGATGGCTGCGAGACCTCGAGGCCGTGGGCGTGCCGTGCGCTCCGGTCAGGAGGCTGGACGAGGTGTTCGCCTCGCCGGAGGGCCTTGCCATGGTGCAGGACGTGGGGGATCGGGCCCGAGGAGCGCTTCGTCTGGTTGCCAACCCCATCCGGCTCTCCGGCGGCCTGTTGCCCGTTCGCCGCCCACCACCCCTCCTCGGAGAGCACACGGACCAGGTCATGGCCGAGCGGGACTGAGCGCCCGGTTGAGCCCGTGAACGCCTCGGTGCGATGGGGCGCCGCCCTTGCGAGCTGGGCCATCCCGGACGAGATCATGTCGCG
>JBOGVH010000292.1:0-3283 GCA_050695235.1 Actinomycetota bacterium | reverse complement strand
CCCTCAGGCTCATCGTGGACCGGGACCGGGAGATCGCGGCCTTCGTCCCCGTCGAGTACTGGAGCGTCGACGTCCGCCTCACCCCGGAGGGCGACGAGGCCCCCTTCGCCGCCCGCCTGATCGAGATCCCCCAGGGAAAGCTGGCCACCTCGCCGGACAAGAAGGGCATCACCCTGTCCGCGGAACCGGATGCCGCCCTCCACGCCGACCGCCTGCGAGAGGCGGCGTACCGGGTGCGGGAGGTCCGGGAGAAGGAGGTCAAGCGCAACCCGGCCCCGCCGTTCACCACCTCGACGCTCCAGCAGGAGGCCGCCCGCAAGCTCGGGTTCGGTGCCAGGCGGACCATGCGCCTGGCCCAGCAGCTCTACGAGGGGATCGACCTCCCCGGCGAGGGCCGGGTGGGGCTCATCACCTACATGCGAACCGACTCCACCACCATCGCCGAGTCCGCGCTCCGGGAGATCTCCGAGGTGGTGAGGACGGAGTTCGGCGCCGCGTACACGTTGAAGCAGCCGCGACGGTACAAGACCAAGCAGCGTGGAGCCCAGGAAGCCCACGAGGCCATCCGGCCAACCTCGGCCATGCGAACGCCGGACCGCGTGGCCGGCGCGTTGGACAAGGGCCAGCTGGCGCTGTACCGGTTGATCTGGCAACGCGCCGTGGCCTCCCAGATGGCGGAGGCCCGGTTCGACCAGGTCTCGGTGGATATCGAGGCCGCGGCGGGCGACGACCGGTACCTGCTCCGTGCAACCGGCCAGACGCTGACGTTCGACGGGTTCCGCCGCGTGTACTTCGAGGGGCGAGACGACGCGGCCGACGAGGACGCCGAGTCCGCACTCCCGCGCCTGACCGCCGAGCAGGTCCTGCGTCTCCTGGAGGTCCTGCCCGAGCAGCACTTCACGCAGCCGCCGCCCCGGTTCACGGAGGCCTCCCTGGTGAAGGCCCTCGAGGAATTGGGGATCGGCCGGCCCTCGACCTACGCCTCGATCATCTCCACGCTCCAGGACCGGGGGTACGTGCGGCTGGAGGAGCGGCGGTTCTTCCCCGAGGACGTCGGAGAGGTCGTGACAGACCTGCTGAAAGAGTTCTTCCCCGACGTCGTCGACGTGAACTTCACGGCCAAGATGGAGGAGGACCTCGACGAGATCGCCGAGGGCAGGCTGCGATGGGTCCAGGTCCTCGACGAGTTCTACGGTCCGTTCGAGCGGTTGCTCGAGAAGAACGAGGGCGAGATCCAGCGGTTCGAGGAGGTGCTCGACGAGACCTGTCCGCAGTGCCCACAGGAGGGAAGGACTCCGGGACAGCTGGTGATCAAGCTGGGCCGGTACGGCAAGTTCATCGGTTGTAGCAACTGGCCGGATTGCAGCTACATCCGGAACCTCGACGGGCAGGAGCGAAAGGAGCCCGAGCTCCTTGAAGAGACGTGCCCGGAATGCGGGAAGCCGCTGGCCAAGAAGTGGGGGCGGTTCGGGCCGTTCATCGGATGCACGGGCTACCCCGAGTGCAGGTACATCAAGCGCGAGGAGCAGAAGACCGGCGTGACGTGCCCCAAGTGCGGGCAGGGCGACCTGGTGGTGAAGCGGGCCCGCCGAGGGAAGCGCGGGAGCCTGTTCTACGGCTGCAACCGCTACCCAGAGTGCGACTTCACGGTGGGCCAGCGGCCGGTCCCCGACCCCTGTCCGAGCTGCGGCTCGCTCATGGTGCAGCAGAAGGACGGCACCACGAAGTGCACCGGCTGCGGCACTATCGTTGGAGCCGTGGCCGAGTCAGCTGCGGAGGGGTAGGTGTCGAGCCTCGCCGAGGAGGTAGCGCAGCTTCGCGGTACCCGATCGGCGAGCTTCAAAGATCTGCTGACTCGGCCGCCGTTCCCCCGCCTGCTCGCGGCGCAAACGGTCTCCTCGATCGGCGATTGGGTGGGGTTCGTGGCCGTGGCCTCGCTCGTGGCCAGGCTGGGCGGGAATCGCGGCGCGTACGCCGTTGCCGGCGTGATGGTAGCCAGGATGCTGCCGTCCATCCTGTTCGGTCCGGTGGCCGGGGCCCTGGTGGACCGGGTGGACCGCAAGCGGATCATGATCACGGCGGACCTTTCCCGGGGGGCGCTCTACGCATCGATGCCGTTCCTGGGCAAGCTATGGGCGATCTTCGCCGTGTCGTTCGTGATCGAGTGCCTGTCGCTCCTGTGGACGCCGGCCCGAGACGCGAGCCTCCCCAACCTGGTGCCACGGCGCCAGCTGGCCAACGCCAACTCGCTCGGTTTGGTGTCGACCTACGGGACGCTTCCCCTCGGTGGAGCCATCTTCGCCTTCCTGGCAGGGACCTCTGGGCTGATCCCCTACTTCAACGTCCGTCCGGAATACCTCGCGCTGTGGCTCGACGCCGCTACGTTCGGCTTCTCCGCCCTGATGATCAGCGGGATCGCCATCCCGGCGCCGCCCGCTCGCTCCGGGGGGAGATTCGTCATGGCGAAGGTCTGGACCGACATCGTCGAGGGCGTCCGGTTCCTCCGGGCGAGCCCCCTCGCCTCGTCCATGACCGTGGGGATCGTCGCGGCGTTCAGCGCGGTGGGTGCGGTGCTGGCCATCGGACCCTTCTTCGCGCAGAAGACGCTCTTGGCAGGGGCAACCGGATGGGGGGTGCTCGTCACCTCCTTCGGTATCGGGATGGCCATCGGCATGGCCACCGTGAACAAGCTCGTCGAGTTCGCCGAGCGGGATCGCCTGTTCGTGTGGTCGTTGATCGCGGCCGCCGTCACGCTCTGGGTGCTCGCAGCCATGCCGAACATCACACTCGCGGCGATCTTCACCGTGGTCCTCGGATGCTTCTGTGGGGCGGCGTGGGTCTCCGGCTACGTGCTGTTGCAGGAGAACATCGCCGACGAGTATCGAGGGCGGACGTTCGGCTCCCTCACGGTCCTGTCCCGGTTCGGCCTGTTCCTCTCGCTGGCGGCGTTCCCGGCGCTGGCTGGCCTGGTCGGGGCCGACCACGAGATCTTCGTCGGGACGCAGCGGATCGACCTGGGCGGCACCAGGATCGCTCTGTGGGTGGCGGGCGCCGGCGTGATCATCGCGGCCGACGTCACCCGTCGAGGGCTGAAGCGCTTCCGGGTCAGCCGTCCGAAGCCCCTCGCGCTGGTGCCGAAGCTGAAGCGGCCACCGAGTAGGGGCATCTTCGTGGTGTTCGAAGGGGTCGAGGGCGCCGGCAAGGGGACGCAGATCCGCCTGGCGCAGGAGTGGCTCGAGGAGCAGGGTGCCGACGTGCTCGTGACTCGGGAGCCCGGCGGAAC
>JBOGVH010000291.1:0-1858 GCA_050695235.1 Actinomycetota bacterium | reverse complement strand
GGCCTTCGCTGGTCGAAGTCCGAGATGATGATCGTCGCCAGCGCCCGTCAGCTGGCCGGCGGGGGCGTGTGCTTCGTGGGCATCGGCCTTCCGAACATCGTCTGCAACCTGGCCAAGCGCACGGTCGCGCCGCAGCTCGACCTGGTGTACGAGTCGGGCGTCTTCGGTGCCGCTCCCAGGCGGCTGCCGCTCTCGATCGGGGACCCGACGCTCGTCTCCGGCTCCACCGCAGTGTGCAGCATGTTCGAGCTCTTCGCCTTCTACCTCCAGGCCGGGCTGGTCGACGTGGGGTTCCTGGGCGCCGCCCAGATCGATCGGTTCGGCAACATCAACACCACGGTGATCGGCGAGTACACGAGGCCGAAGGTCCGCCTGCCGGGCTCGGGCGGAGCATGCGAGATCGCCATCAACGCGAGGAAGGTCTTCGTGATCATGCGGCAGGGACGGCGGTCGTTCGTCGAGAAGCTCGACTTTCGAACCTCGCCGGGGCAATCCGGCGACCCGGAGCACGATCGCCGGCGGGGGTGGTGGGGGACTGGGCCCACGGTGGTGGTGACCGACCTGGCGGAGTACGGGTTCGACGAGGACACGGGCGAGATGACGTTGGCACGCCTACATCCCGGCGTGACCCTGGAGGAGGTCCGGGAGAACATGGCCTGGGAGCCGACGGTCGCCCCCGACCTGGCCGAGACGCCTCCTCCCACCGAGGAGGAGCTCCGGCTGATCCGCGAGGAGCTCGACCCTCAAGGCGTCGCGTCATGAGCCCAACGAGCCGCGTGTTCCATCGGGTCCTGTCCCGCGATCTCCCGGTTGCCGTTCGGGCACAGGGCGTTTGGATCGAGGACGCCGGCGGCGGGCGCTTCCTGGACGCGGCCGGCGGGGCCATCGTAGTGAACGTGGGACACGGGGATCCGGGCGTGGTCGAGGCCATGGCCGAGCAGGCCGCCCGCCTTCCGTACGTGCACGGCACGGCGTTCACCACCGAGGCGCTCGAGTCCTACGCCAAGGATGTGGCCCCGCTCCTTCCGGTGGACGAGGCCCGGATCTACCCCGTTTCAGGTGGGAGCGAGGCCGTCGAGACCGCCCTCAAGCTGGCGCGTTCGTACCACCTGGCCAGGGGCGAGGACCGGGCCGTCGTGATCGGCCGGAAGGCCTCGTACCACGGGAGCACGATCGCCGGGCTCGACGCCGGTGCCAAGGAGATCCTTCGGCGGCCGTACGCACCGTGGCTCGGCCGGTTCGCCCACGTCGAGGCGGCGTACGAGTATCGCTGTTCGATACCCGGCCATCCCGAGGCCTGCGGCTCGCGGTACGCCGACTCCCTCGACCGGGCCATCCGCGACATCGGTCCAGAGAACGTCGCCGCGTTCATCGCCGAGCCCGTGTCCGGAGCGACCCTTGCCGCCGCCGTTCCCACCGACGACTACTGGCCTGCGATGGCGGATGTGTGCCGCCGCCACGGCGTCCTGTTGATCGCCGACGAGGTCATGACCGGTTTCGGAAGGACCGGGACGTGGTTCGGCCTCGATCACTGGAACGTCAAGGCGGACATCCTGATCTGCGGGAAGGGGTCGACGAGCGGGTACTTCCCGTTCGGGTTCGCCGCGACGAGCGGGGAGGTGTTCGATACGGTCCGGCCGAAGGGCTTCGTTCACGGGTTCACGTGGTCGCACAACGGTGTCGGCGCGGCGGCGGCCCACGCGGTCCTTCGCCGACTGCGCGAGGGGAACCTCGTGGAGGCGAGCCGGGCTCAGGGCGAGCGATTGCGGAAGGACCTGACGTCGGCCCTCGCCGACAGCCCGAGCGTGGGCGACGTCCGAGGGCTCGGGTTGATGATCGGGATCGAGCTGGTGGCCGA
>JBOGVH010000290.1:0-3108 GCA_050695235.1 Actinomycetota bacterium | reverse complement strand
GGCCCAAGGCGGCCACGTTGTCCAGGGTGGCCTGTTGGAGTGGGAGGAAGACCTCGGCGGGCTTCGGCATGCCCGCATCGCGGAAGAGCTCGTCGGCAAGCGCCGTGATCGCGACCAGGTAGTTGGAGGCGAACACCGCGGCCGCGTGATAGATCGGCTTGGCTTCGTCGGCCAGGCGGAAGGACCGCCCGCCGACGTCGCGGGCCAGCCGCTCCCCCACCTCGTACCCGGCCTCAGACAGGGCGGTCACCGCGATCCCACTCCCGGGGATCCGGGCAAGGGCCGAATCGACGTCGGGGAAGGTCTGGAGGGGATGGACGGACAGCACCTCGGCGCCGGCGGCTCGCGGAGCCGAGAGGGCGCCGAGCGAGGTGGCCCCGGACAGATGGACCGCCGTCTGGCCCTCGCCGAGTGCGCCCTCGTAGGCAAGCGACGAGGCAGTCGCCTCGATCAGGTCGTCCGGCGTCCCGATGATCACGACTTCCGCGCTTCGAGCTGCGATCGGTGGCGGATGGATCGGCACTCCCGGGAGGTATCGCGCCGCACGATCGACGGTGCCCGCTCGGCCGGAGATGGCCACGATGCGGTGTCCGGCATCCAGCAACCAGACGGCGATCGCCGTGCCCACGCGACCAGCACCGATGACGGCGACGTCCATCGAGCCGAGTATCCCAAGTCAGCGCGGAACAACGAGCGGCGGGGCGAACGGGCGGACCCCGAGGATCGCCGTCGGAGCGAGTCGACGTTCGGAGATCCGGCCGCGGCCGGGAGGCGCCGGATCGGGGTCCAGCTCCAGCAGCGGCACGAGGATGAAGGCCCGTTCGTTCATCCGTGGGTGGGGGACGACCAGGTCGGGTTCGTCGACCTCTTCCTCGTCGTACGTGAGCACGTCGATGTCGATGATCCGTGGGCCCCACCGTTCCGCTCGCACCCGGCCCATGCGCTGTTCCACGTCCATGCACGCCGCGAGCAGACCGTGCGGCGACAGGGTGGTCTGCACCTCAACCACGGCGTTCAGGTACTCGGGTTGGGGCCGGCCGCCGACCGGGTCGGTCTCATAGACCCGCGATGACCGCTCGACGCGAAGACTCGGCCGCGCGAGCAGCTCCACCGCTCGCTGGAGGTTCGCCAACCGGTCC
This sequence comes from Actinomycetota bacterium, assembly GCA_050695235.1. Classification (GTDB taxonomy): domain Bacteria; phylum Actinomycetota; class UBA4738; order UBA4738; family HRBIN12; genus AC-69. The sequence goes on along the minus strand of JBOGVH010000290.1, from coordinate 1,969 downwards.
CCGAGGTTGGTTCCGAGGCCCAGGTAGGCGATGGTCCCCTTTGCGTCCGTCGAGGCTCAGCCCTCGGATCTGACGGTAGCCGCCGCGGCGATCCCCTGGATCTCGCTCGAACGGGCAGCAGCGGGCTTGTGCACGATGGCCGTGGCCCGGACGACCCCGGGGATACCGGCTACGGCTTGGGCGACCGCAGCGGCGAGGGACTCCAGGAGGTCGAGCGATTCGCCGGCCACGACGTCCCGGGCCGTTTGGATGAGCTTGCGGTAATCGGCCGTCGCGGCGATGTCGTCCGAGGAGACCTCCACCTCGATGTCGAGGTCGACCACGAAGTCCTGGGGATGATCCTTCTCACCGGGGTTGGCGCCGTGCCGACCGCTCGCGGCGATGCCCGTCAGGAACAGCCTCGAGGTCGTCACGAACGTGCCTCCTCTATCCGCCGGACGGTCGCCGATCCAGCGAGATCGGTATGGCTCCCGGCTCGCCGTGCGAGTGCGGCCGCCCCAGGTACTTCGATCGAAGATAGTCGAACGCGAGCGGCGCGATGGTCTCCGGCGCGTCCTCCGGCAACAGGTAGGAGCAGCCCGGCAGGACCGCCAGGCTCGAGGTCGGGATGGCGTCGTTCAGCCGTTCCCCCACCTCGACCGAAAGGTAGGGATCCTCTTCGCCCCACAGGATGAGCGTCGGACTCCCGAGCCTGGCCAGCTCGTCCTCCCGGCCGGTGAGCCCGAGACCGTCGGCCGCGTCGATCCCTCGGAAGAACGCGCGCACCCCATCCTGACCCAAGAACGGAGTCAGGTACGCATCGCGGAGATCCTGCGTGCGACGCTCCGGCTTGGCTATGGCTCGACGAAGGAACGCATCGAACGCCTCGAGGACCACTTCCTCGCGCTGGTCCTCAGACGCCGACCGCTGGAGGGCTCTCGTCATCTCGCTCGGCCACGCGTCGAACGCGATGGAGTCGACCAGGATCATCGCCTCGACCCCGCCGTCGATCGCGAGAAGCTGCGCGATGCCGCCACCGTGGCCGTGACCGACGACGGCGAAGCGGTCCACGCCGAGTCCCGCCAGGAGCTCCCGGATGTATCTCGCTTGGGCTCGGATGTGAAGATCGCCCTCCCCCGGCATCCCCGAGCTTCCGCATCCGAGTAGGTCGGGCGCGATGACGTGGGTCCAGGGGGCGAACGGGGGCACGAACTCCCGCCACAGGAACGACGACGTCGGGAAGCCGTGGAGGAACACCACCGCCGGATCCTCCGGGTCTCCTTCCTCGATGAAGGCCATGTCGACGCCCGATACGCGGGCCTGCCGGCGCTGGAGGTCGATCACCGCTCCGCCCGCGCGATGGCATCGACCACCCGGACGACGCCTACCATCTCCCTGACGTCGTGCACCCGAACGATGTGCGCACCTCGGCTCACGAGCCAGGCCACGGCCCCGGAGGTCCCCTCGACCCGTTCGTCTTCCGGCAGGTCCAGGAGCGCCCCGATGAACCGCTTGCGCGAGGGGCCGACCAGCACCGGCCGGCCCAGGTCGAGGAGCGTTTCCACGTGGCGCATCAGAGCTAGGTTCTGCTGGAGGTCCTTGCCGAACCCGATGCCCGGGTCGACGCACAACCGCTCGGGCCCCATGCCGGCGAACTCGGCGGCCTCGATCCGTTCCCGGAGGTACTCGTGGACCTCGGCCACCACGTCGTCGTAGTAGGGCGCGACCTGCATGGTCTTCGGCTCGCCCTTCATGTGCATGAGGACCATGCCGGCGCCGGCCTCCCGGGCCACCGCGAACATCTCCGGGTCCCGGGCGCCCGAGATGTCGTTCACAATCAGCGCGCCGGCTTCGAGCGCGGCTTTCGCCACGGTGGGCTTCCGCGTGTCGACCGAGATCGGGACAGGGACTTTCCCGGCGAGCGTCTCGATGACCGGGACGACACGGTCCCGCTCCTCGTCAGGGGAGACCGGATCGGAACCCGGGCGGG
>JBOGVH010000289.1:0-2491 GCA_050695235.1 Actinomycetota bacterium | reverse complement strand
CCGATGGCCGAAGAGCTTCCCACCGCCTTCATCCGCCGCCGACTGGGAAACGAGGACTCGCACTACGGCGGCAACCTGGTGGCCGGGGCCAAGCAGCTCGAGGTGATCGGCGACCTCATCACCGAGCTGGCCATGCGCTACGACGGCGACGAGGGCCTGTTCCGCGCCTACGAGTCGGTGGAGTTCCTCCATCCGCTGTTCGCGGGAGACTGGATCGAGGCGAAGGGCCGGATCGTGTCGGTGGGAGCCACGTCGCGACGGTGCGAGTTCGAGGTATGGAAGATCGGTGGGCCCCGGTCCGACGTGTCCGAGTCCGCCGCGGAGTTCCTGCAGGAACCCATCCTCACGTGCAGGGCCGTGGGGACCACGGTCGTGCCGAAGAACCACCAGCGCTTCCCGCGCTGATCCTGTGAGCGAACGAACCTAGCTGGCCTTCTTCAGTCGGTGAAGGACACCCAGCAAGTCATCGACGTTGAACGGCTTGGCCACGAACGCGACGGCCCCGAGCTCGGCGGCCTTGGCCCGGTCACGGAGGCTTGCCCGTGCCGAGACCACGACCACACGGGGGCGTTCGCCCTCGGGGAGGTCCCGGATCTCCTGGAGCACGCTCCAGCCGTCCATGACCGGCATCATGATGTCCAGCAGCATGAGCTGCGGACGATGCTGGCGGAGCTCGTCGAGCGCCGTTCGGCCGTTACGCGCGGCGAAGGTCTGGTACCCCTCGGCCTCCAGGCTGAACTGGAGCATCCAAACGACTTGAGGTTCGTCGTCGACGACGAGCACGCTGGTCTGCGCGGGCGCCTCCATCCCGGCTTCGAGGGTAGGCAGGTGTATCCATTACCGGAATCGCCCGGGCTACCGTTTTTCAAGGACCGGTCGAAGTAGACCCGGAGACAGATGGTCGTAGTCCTTCTTGGCTAACGCAGGGAGAGCCCGGATCCCAGGCCCACGCGCCCGATCCCGAACGCCTGGACGCCGGCGTCCGCGGCCTGCCCGATCACGTCGTCCGCCCGGTTCGGCGTCACCACGAGCACCATTCCCACGCCCATGTTGAACGTGGCGAACATGTCGTCGTCCGACACGTCCGCCGCCCTGCGTACCAGCTCGAAGATCGCGGGAACGGCCCAGCTGCCGAGATCGATCTCGGCCCCAAGTCCGCCGGGAAGAGCACGCGGCACGTTCTCCGGAAGGCCGCCTCCCGTCACGTGCGCGGCGGCGTGCACCAGGCCGGCGCGCGCGAGCGACACGACGAGCGGCGCGTAGATCACCGTCGGCTCGAGCAGCTCGTCGGCCAGGGATCGGTGGAAGCCCTCCGGCACGGCGTCGAGCATCTGCGGACCTTCCACCAGGAGCGCGGAACGGATCAGGCTGAACCCGTTCGCGTGCACGCCGCGCGAGGCCAGGCCGACTAGCACATCGCCCTCGCGGACGCGGTGAGGCCCGATCAGCCCCTCGTCGTCGACGACCCCCACGCAGAACCCCGCCAGGTCGAGCTGCTGCTCGGCCATCACGCCGGGATGCTCGGCCGTCTCGCCGCCGAGGAGCGCACACCCGGCACGCCGGCAGCCCTCGGCGATCCCTTCGACCATGGCCGCGGCCTCTTCCGGGATGAGGTTCCCCGTCGCCAGGTAATCGAGGAAGAAGAGCGGCTCGGCCCCGGTGCACGCCACGTCGTCGGCGCACATGGCCACGAGGTCGATGCCGACCGTGGACAGGCGATCGGCCATCCGAGCCACGTCGAGCTTCGTCCCTATCCCGTCCGTGGCGGCGGCGAGGTACCGTCCCTCCCCGATCCGGAACAGCCCGGCGAAGCCGCCGATCCCCTCGAGGACCTCGGGCCGCGTCGCGCCCTTCGCCAGCTCTCGGATGAGCGAGACGGCTCTGCCCGCAGCCTCCAGGTCAACGCCCGCCTTGCGGTAGGCGCCGCTCACGACCTGGCGGGCTGCTCCAGCAGGAATTTGCCCGCGCCCTCGGGAACCTCGATCGGGTACTCGCCGTCGAAGCAGGCCCGGCAGAAGTCGTTCTTGGGAGCCCCGGTCGCCGCCACCATCCCATCGAGCGACAGATAGCCGAGCGAGTCGGCGCCCACGAACCGCCTGATCTCCTCCACGGACAGGTCCGAGGCGACCAGCTCGTACCGGGTGGGCATGTCGATGCCGTAGAAACACGGCCATTGGATCGGCGGGCAGGTGATCCGGGTATGCACCTCCGCCGCCCCGGCCTCTCGGAGGGCCTGCACGATCTGGCGGGTCGTCGTGCCTCGCACGATCGAGTCGTCGATCACCACTAGGCGCTTTCCGCGGATGGCGTCGGGGATGGGATTCAGCTTGAGCTTCACACCGCGCTCTCGAAGCGATTGGGACGGCTGGATGAAGGTTCGGCCGACGTAGCGGTTCTTCATCAGGCCCTCGCCGTACGGGATGCCCGAGACCTCCGCGTACCCCTGCGCGGCCGAGTGACCGGTGTCCGGGACGGGCATCACCATGTCGGC
>JBOGVH010000288.1:0-3564 GCA_050695235.1 Actinomycetota bacterium | reverse complement strand
ACAGGATCGGCGCGGCGACGAAGATCGAGGAGTACGCGCCGGAGATGACACCGATCATCATGGCGAATGCGAAGTCCTTCAGGGTGGATCCGCCGAACAACAGCAACGCCGCGATGGGGAACAGCACCACGAGCGAAGTGTTCACCGAACGCATGAACACCTGGTTCAGGGACACGTTCACCACACCGCCGTAGGTGTCCTTGGCCAGCAGGGCGGGGGATTCGGTGTTCTCCTTGATCTTGTCGTAGATCACGACCGTGTCGTACAGGGAGTACCCCAGGATCGTCAGGATGGCGATGACGGTGGCCGGCGTCACCTCTCGGCCGGTGAGCGCGTAGACCCCGCCAGTGATCACGACGTCGTGGACCATGGCCACCTGTGCTCCCACCGCCATCTTCCATTCGAACCGCAGGGAGATGTAGATGGTGATGGCGGCCAGCACAACGATCAGGCCCTCGAGCGCCTTGCGGGAGATCTCGGCCCCCCACGTCGGCCCGACGTCCGTCCGGCTGATGTCGGAGGGACTCACCCCGGCCTGCTTGGCCAGCGCGTCGATCAGCTCCGTCCGCTCGACGTCGGAGAGCTCGGTGAGGCTGGCGGTCCGGACCGAGAGCTGATTGCCCCCGACGATCTGAACCTCGGTGCCCGAGAGGCTCCACGGGGCCCGATGGAGGATGGCCTGCACCTCCTCGACCGAGACGCCCGTGTTGTTGGCGTACGTGAGCTGCGATCCCCCCTCGAAGTCGATCGACAGGTTGAGGTGGCGAACGGCGAGGCCCACGATGGACAGCGCGATCACGGCGCCGGAGATAAGGAACCACCACTTGCGGTGTTCGATGATCCGGAAGTGCGGCTCCCGGTGCCCCCGGAAGGCGGCGACGGCGTGTCCGAGGTTCATTTCGATCCTCCGGCCACCGGCACGGGCTCGCCCCGGAGGGGCTCCGCGGCCACCCCACTCGTCAGCCCGAAGCCGTGCAGGTTCACCAGGCGCTCGTTCCGAGCGATCAGGAAGACCGTCGGCCGCTTGAAGAAGTACACGACGAACAGGTCGAGCAGGGTCGCCACGCCGAGGGTCAGGGCGAATCCCCGCACCGAGCTGATCGCGGTGACGTACAGGATGATGGCGGCCAGGGCCGTGACGATGTCGGCAGCGACGATGGTGCGGTACGCCCGCTTGAACGCCGGCTGCACCGCGGCCCTGGGCGACCTGCCGTGTCGCACCTCGTCCTTCAATCGCTCGAAGAACACGATGTAGGAGTCGGCGGTGACGCCGAGCGAGATGACCAAGCCGGCCACCCCCGCCAGGGTCAGCGCGTAGCCGAAGGCGCGACCGGCGATCGACACGAGCGCCAGTGCCAGCACCGCCCAGATGCTCATGCCCAACCAGGCCACCAGGCCAAGTAGCCGGTAGTAGAACAGCAGGTACAGGGCGAGGAGGATCAGGCCGACGACCCCCGCCACCAGGCCCTGATGGAGCGATTGGCGGCCGAGCGTGGGGCTCACCGTCTCGACCTGTTCCTTCTTCAGATTGACCGGGAGGGCGCCGGAGTTCAGCTGGGTGGCCAGGTCCTGGGCCCGGGCCTTGGTGAAGCTCCCGGTGATGACGCCGCTGCCGCCGGTGATGGGCTCTTCGATGGTCGGCGCCGAGATGACCACGTTGTCCACCACGATGGCCAGCTGCTTGCCAACGAGCCGCGTGGTGACGTCGCCGAAGGTCGTGCCGCCGGAGGATGTGAGCGTGAAGTCGATCTTCCAGCCGGGGGCCCCGCCGTCAGCGCCCGAGCCGTACAGGGCCGTGGCCCTCCTGATCATGTCGCCGGTGATCTCGACCGGTCCCAGCCGGTACTTGTCGCCCTCCTGCCCGGCGAACACGACCGTCTGGTCCTTCAGCGCGTCGAAGCTGCAGGCGGCCGTCCCCTGTTCGGTCGCCGTTCCACACGTGACCGGCGTGGACTCGAACTCGGGTGTGCCGGGGGCGATGATCTGGAGCACCTCTCGTTCCTCCAGCCGGGCGGTGGTGCCGATCACCTGGAGCAGGCGCTCCTGCCCGGTCCTCTGGAGCTGCGCCTCAGCCGCATCCCTGGTCAGGTAGCACCCCAGATCCTTCCCCGCCGAGCTGATCACGCAGAACTCGCGCGTCTCGTGCTGGAGGGAGATGGCGGACAGCACCTGCTGGGCCTGTGCCTCGTCGGGGAAGCAAGCCGGCCCGGCGTCGGTGGACACGGTCTCTCCCTTCGATCCCTGGACGCAGTAGCTTTGCGAGACCGTGGTGCCGATCCCGGCCAGCGCCGAGTTCGCCGCGTCCTCCGACTCGAAGCACGGGTCCGTGGCCAGGCCGGTGTCGGCCAGGCACCACGTTCCCTTCTCCTTCGACACCGTGATGCCCTTGACCGCCGTGTCGGCGTCCTTCCGCGAACCGAAGCATTGGGGCGAGCCGTCGAACTCGGAGAGCCCGGACAAGCAGACGCTGTTCACCACGGTGTTCACCGTGGTGCCGTCGAGCTCGGTCGTCGCCTCCGACTGGGTGGGGAGGCATCGGTAGACCGATCCGGCCTCTCCCTCCATGCAGAATTGATCCTTCGCGCGCTCGTCGACGGATCCACGGGCCAGCCCCGGCAACTGGACCTCGATGGTGTTGCCCGACAGGAACAGGAGTGGCTCGCCCACGCCGAAGGCATCGACCCGGTTGCGGATGTTCTCCAGGGCCCGTTCCATGACGGACTCGGGCGTCCCGTCGGGCGCGGCGAGGACGACCGACACGCCGCCCTCCAGATCCAGGCCGAGCACCGGGCGGATGCCGGCCACGAACGCGCCGACGGACCCGGCCACCAGGACGCCGACGAACGCGAGTGAGAGCCAGAGATTGCGGCTGCTGCCCCTCACGCCAGCTCGGCCCCGTTGATCGTGAGCTTGAACTTGGTGTCGAGGACCTCGGCGGCCTTCCGGCACATCTGCATGCGGCCGAGGAAGATCTCGAAGTATTCCATGACCTGGCTGATCTCGGTGTCGATGGTGAGCTCGAGGGTGATGGTGCGGGCGATCGAGTCTACCCGGAGGAAGGACTGTTCGGCGGCGAAGTTGACCCGGTCGTGGATGTCGAACTCGATCTGTCCGGACTTGCGGACGCGGCTGCGGTGAACGTCGGACTTGTCGGCCAGGATGACGGCCGCGGCCGCCGGCGACACCTGGTAGCCGTTCTCCTCCTCATGGTTCGCCACTGCGGCGACGATGGAGGCCAGGTCGGTCCCGGCGACATGGTCCTTCAGGGCTTGGTACACGAGGACCGCCCCGATCTGCCCGTGGACCTCCCGAGACACCATGTTGCCCACATCGTGGAGGTAACCCGACACGCTCGCCAGGTTGGCGGTGTGCTCGTCGAAGCCCACACGGGTCAGAACGTTGTAGCTGATCCGAGCGACCAGGTTGGCGTGGCGGAATCCGTGCTCGGTGTAGCCCAGCCCCTCCATGACCCGGTCGGCTGCGGAGATGAACCCGGAGAGCTCCGGATTGGCCTGCACCGCCTCCAGGCTGACCGCCTCCGGGCTGACCGCCTCCGGCTGGGAC
>JBOGVH010000287.1:0-7192 GCA_050695235.1 Actinomycetota bacterium | reverse complement strand
TCCGTATGGTCTGCGAATGCACGCCGTTCGACCATAGCCTCTTGACCCCATTTCACGCTCCCCAGACCGGCCCGGTCACCCCGTCGGTCGCCGACCAGGTGGTGGCCCCGATGGAGGATGGAGAGGTCACCCTCGGGGGAGGCCGAACGGCGGCACCGTGATGGTCGCGAGCCCTCAGGGATACGCCGTTGGCACCGGTGCCCGTTCGTCGAGCACTCGCCACCCGACGGGAGGCCGGAGGCGCTCGACGTGCTGCGAACACATATCCACGAGGTTCGGGTTGGGCTCGGGGACCAGATCGCCGATCACCACCACCCGTCGTTCGTACGACAGGCCCACCGTGGCCACGGCCTCGTCGGTGCATCGCATCTTGGCGCAGACTCGCACGGACCGCATGCTAGATCACATGCTTGTCATTCTCAAGCAACCGTGGTGGGGGTGTTCCTCCTCGAAGCGTCGAAGCCCGTCAGGGCTTGATGATGGCCTTGGTCCCCACCGGGACGAGGGGGTACAGCTCCTGGGAGTCTGAGATGTACATCCGGATGCACCCATGAGACGCGTAGGTTCCGATTGAGTCCGATGCGTAGGTCCCGTGGATCCGGATGCCCGGGGCCGAGAGGTAGAGCGCCCTGGTCCCCAGCGGGTTGCCCGGGCCCGGCGGGATGTACAGGGGCAACCCCGCCCCCCAGCCGTCGGGGTCCGGGGTGTACCAGCCGGGGTTCTCCGCTTTGTTGACGACGTCCCAGGACCCCACCGGCGTGCTGTAGCCGGGGGCCGCCGTGGCCACGGGGTACTGCCTCTCCACCTTGAACCCGTCGTACAGGTACAGCTGGTTCTCGGAGAGGTCCACCACGATCGTCTTGCCGAGCGTCGCCGCGGTCACCTTCGGCTCCACGGCCTTCACAGGGACCTGAACCGAGGACAGCTGGCGGTCGATGGCTCGCAGGATCCGGGCCGTTGCGGCTTGGGCCTTCAGCTCCTCCCCCGGCTTCGACTTCCGCATCACCAGCTCGTCGTCGACGAGGTCGATGCCGGCGTCGACCGCGGGCTCCGTCACCTCGTCGTACGCCTGCTGGACGAAGGCCCGGACCTTGGCCTGGTCGTGCGCGTATTCCACGGGGATGTCGGCATGCACGGGCTTGCCGGCAACCCGGTGGAAGACTCGGGAGAGGAGGGAAAGCCGGTCCGCCGCCGCCAAAGCCTGGTCCACCGCGCCGTTCACGTCTGCCCGGGTCCCGAGCGCGGCCGGAGTGACGTGCCAGGAGTATCCGGCCGCCGTCACGAGGAGGTCCCCGGCAAGCGACGTGTCGGCCCGGGCCGTGACAGCTCGGATGGCCTGGTCGCGAGTCATCCCCCCCACCGCGATGCCCTCGACCCTGACTCCCGGCAGGATCCTCGTCCTGCTGGAGCGGTCGTAGCCGTACGCGGCGAAGGCCGTGCCCGCGCCGAGCAGCACTGCGACCACGACCGCGAGGAGCCCCATCCACCAGGCTCGGCCCAGCATCGTCCTCGAGTGTCTGCCCTGCGCCATGACTATTTCCGATCTCCAGTATCGGCCGATGGGGCTCCCTTACGTAGCGACCGCACCGGCCGAGACACTCGCCTGATACTCATGATACGGGTGCATACCCGAGAGGTCACGACGGCACCCATGCGTCTGGGATCGGCACCCCCAGCGAGACCGCGTAGGTGGCGTTCCCATCCTGTCCGAGCGAGTACGACGCCGCGGCGGGGACCAGGGTTCCCGACTCCGCAGTTGCCAGGATCGCGGCGAACGGCTTGTCCGTGACGAACAGCTTGGGTCCGGCGACGACCCGCCCCGGCTGGATGGTGATCGTCACCGGTGACGGAACGATCCCGGGTGTCGATGGAAGGAGTGACAGCTTCACCACGGCGGGAGCGTCGCCCGGGTTGGTGAGGATGAGCCCGGGGTGGGCCGGCGTGCCGGCGATCGAAGGCAGGACCACCCAGGCGCCCGCGGGGGCAGATGCACCCCCCGTCGACCCCTGGTCGGCGGAGACGCCCAGGGTCCGGAGGGCCACGACCGTGCCCGGCGTCGACCGAACGTCTATGGCCGAGGGTCCTTCCATGGTCACGGGGTAGGGCTGCGCGGAGCCTGCGTTCGGCGCGTTCTGCACCAGGCTTCCCAGCGGCTGCGACGTCTCCTTGGAGAGCAGGGTGACCCCGAGCTCGGGACGGGCGTCTCCGGTGTTCATCGCTCCTAAGGTGGAGGCCCCCTGGGCGAAGCCGGCCGGAAGGATCGTTCGTTGTGGCGGGGACCCGGCCACACCGATGCTGCTCCTGATCCCGCCGAGCTCCGAGAGGCCGAGCGAGGCGGCGGCCACTCGGCCCACCCTGACGTCGACGAGGGTCGACACAGCTCCCTCCCCCAGGGCGGTGGCGTTCAACCGGAAGGCCCGGCTCCGGTGCGGCGCGAGTACCACATTCGTCCAGGCCCCCGCGGTGATCGGCGCGCGCTTCTGCGTGTACAGGGTGAGCGTGAAGATCGCATGGGTGGCAAAAGGGTTCATGATCACCACGTAGGCATCCTGGCGTTCGGTCGTCAGCCCATCCGGCACGAACCACTGTTCCGCGGCCTGGGGGAGGCACGGCTCGGCGGCCACTCCCTTCTCGCCTCCACCCGCGTGGATCACCCATCCGGCCGCGACCCATCCGCCGAAGTACTCGATGAACGACGCGCTGTCCCGTTCCTCGGCCGCCTCATGGACCATGATCTCTGCCTCGGGGGGCACGGTGAGGGACTGGGGCTTCGAGGGCTTGCGTCCCGACAGTCCGGTCACCCGGACCTGGACCGGCGTGGTTCCCGGATTGGCCAGCTCCAGCGTGACCGCCCACTCGGTGCCTCCCCCATGTGGACAGAACCACGCACCAGACGGAGCCGCCTCCGAGGATGCGGACGCCGAAGCCTTCGGGCCTACCTCTCGCTGGAGATAGACCCCTCCGCCGACGACCACGGCAAGGAGGAGAAGCGCCCACCCGGCCTGGCCTCGGAACCTCATCGGACCACCGGCCGCCGAGTGATCCACAGCACGGCGAGCCACAGCAGCGCGAGCGCGATCATCTCCGAGGTCCGGATCCACTGATCGGCATAGGTCAGACGAACGGAGCCCGGCGCCGCGTCGAACCCGATTCCCCAGCCGAACGCCCGCTCCGTCCCGAGTGTTCGCCCCCCCGTCTGCACCCGCCAACCGCCTTCGTCCTGGTTCGCAACGAACCCGAACCCGCCGGTGGACGTGCTCCCGAAGCCTCCCCGAAGCTGCGCGATCGACGTCGAGTCGGGCGGGGGAAGGGAAGCGATCCGCTCGAGGTCCGTGCCGCCGGCCGCATCGGCGAACGGGGGCGAGGAGGTCACGAACGCGAACGGAAGGGCACGCGCGTTGTCGTAGATGACGAGTCCGCCGGCCGGGGTCAGGTTCAGGTCGAGCTGGGCGTCGAGCCGGGCCGCGGCCGCGGCGGGGAGATCGCCCTCCCCGGCCACGATGAACCGGACGCCGAGAGGGGAAAGGAGCGCGCCGCCGTGGCTCGTCTGGCCCGCGATGAGCTCGGTGAGCGTCCGCCGGAGGTAGTCGTAGCCAGCTCCCTCCTCGCGCCTTCCGATGTCCAGCGCGGTGATCCCGTCGCGGTCGGTGATGGCGAAGCGGACGGTCGCAGATCCGGCCTCCACCACCCCCGAAGGATCGCCACCCGGAGCCGGGAAGGGGTGGCCGCTCGGACGACCGAGCCACAAGATCCGGAAGTCGCCCGGCTCGTTCGATACGAGCGGCCACGCCGACGGCAGCGCGTTCGGACCGATCCTCCAGTTCCCCAAGGCCGCCTGGAAGGTCTGGCCCACCAAGCCGCCGGCGAGGAGCAGCGCGACGATGCCCACGGCCACCTGCCGGTACCCGAACGCCTCGCGCTCGATGCTCGACCCGATCGAGGCCAGGCCGTAAGCGACGACGGCCGCCTCGGCCACAGTGGCGAGCGCGAGATAGGCCGGGGGGTTGCTGAAGGGTGTCGGCATGTATCCGGCGGCGGAAGCCCACGCCAGGAACAACCCGCCGATGGCGGCAACCGTCGCGCGCCAGGCCCGTGCCCGATACCCCGGCCCCACCAGGCTGAAGGCGAGCAGGGCGGCGGCGGGCAGGAACCAGGCCACCGGCCAGGTCCCCGGACCCGTTCCCGGCGCCAGCCGGGCCAGGAGGGAGAAGCTCGGCTCCCCCACCAACGAGGAGAGCTCCGAGCTGGGAGACGTCGCGATGTCCGGGACCATGGGCGCCACCAGGATGCCCGCCACCGCGGTGGCCGTGACGGCCAGCGCCAACCCTCGGCTCCGCGACCGGCCCGTGACGAGCTGGAGCGCCGCCAGCGCAGCGACCGGCAGGAGGATCCCCGGAAAGAACGCCACGCCGATGGCCAGGGCGGCTCCCATACCCACCACGAACCGGAAGGGAGGACCCGGCGAGTCCGGCCCGAAGGCGGCGTCGAGCCGATCCGCCAGTGCCGGCAACACCGCCAGGACCACCAGCACCTCGATCCGCCCCTCGGAGAACGCCCAGAAGACCATGGCGGACAGCGCGAAGGCGCCCGCAGCGACCACGGCGGCCACCCGTTGCCCGGTCTGGCGAAGCATCGAGCGGTAGAGGACGAGGCCGGCGACCGGCGGCAGGCTGGCCAACAGGAGCTTCTGGGCGATGCCGGTGCTGGCGAAGGAGACCGCCGATAGCCCCCCCAGCGCCCCCAGCGCGGGGCTCGCCGCCTGGGATCCTCCGAGCACGGTCGTCCGGAACCCCGAAACGAGCTCATGGAAGAAGCCCATGGGCTCGGCAGGAAACATGGCGAGGGCGCCGCCCTGAAGGACCTCCGGTCCCACGAGGAATCGGAAGGCCAGTGCCATGATGCCCAGGCCCAGGGTCCAGGCCACCAGTACGGGGTGCCGGCCGGCGAGCGACGCGAAGCGAGCCCGGACCGGCGCCCTCTCCGCCTCCTCCTCCAGCTCGATCTGCTCCCCGAGGATGCGTTCGGCCTCCACGAACCACCTCGGAGGACGGAAGAACTCCGACTCCATGAACCGGCGGATGTGCCGATCCGGGACCTTCCGCACCGATTGGGCCCTCACGCGCCGGCGGACCGTAGAGGGCAGGTGGGTCAGGTTCCACGCCCACGCCGCGAGCAGCTCGTAGGCCTCCTCCAGCCGGCGGACCACCGCGAGGTAGGCCAGGCGCGCCGCCTCGATCACGAGATGGAGTGGAAGGAGCCACAGGAGCGAGAGGGCCCCGTAGTTCTTCAACATGGAGGCCACCGCCACCCGCTCCCCGTGGTACTGGGGGCCGCGTTCGTGCGCCGCGGCCCGGCCTCGGCCCTCCCCGCGGTGCCGGGCTTGGGCGAGCGGCGTCATCAGGACCCTGAAGCCGGCCAGGCGGGCCCTCCAGCAAAAATCGAGGTCGTCGTGGTGCCCGCCGAAACGCTCGTCGAATGGGCCCGTGCGCTGCCAGGCCTCCCGGGAGATGAGCATGGCGCAGGACGAGACGTACAGGACCTCGAGGATCCGGTCGTACTGGCCCTGGTCCAACTCGCCGTCCTGCAACGGCGTATGGGGATGGCCGAACCGGTCGGTGGACCGGCCCACCTCGCGGAGCACCGCCGGCTCGTCCCAGTCCACGACCTTGGGCCCGACGATGCCGACCCGCTCCACCCCCCGCAGGCCCTCGGCGGCCTCGACCATGCAGGTCACCGCGTCGGACGCCAGGGCCGCGTCGTCGTGGAGGACGAGGACATAGTCGGCGGCCCTGGCCACGGGGAGGTCCAGGGCCGCACGCAACGCGCCGGACAACCCTCGATCCTCCGGGAGGGCGATGAGTCGTTTCGGCCCCAGGGCTTGCTGGAGGATCTGGCGAGAACCGTCCGTCGAACCACCGTCGACGGCCACCACGCCGAGCCGGGGATGCGTCTGACCAGCCAGGGAGCGGAGGCTCTCCCTCAGCCAGCGAGCTCCGTTGCTCACCACCAGCACCACCAGGACGCTCGGGGTGTGGACGGCGTCGGCTACCGGAGAGCGATCGGCTGTCGTGGTAACCATCGGATGCGCGTGCGCGGCGCGCAGCCTAGCACGCAGCGAGCTCCGAAAACCGAGGAAGGGGGGCCGACGATGCGCCCCCCTTCCCCGAGAAAGCGGATGAAGCCGCGGGCTACTTCTTCGCGGCGGTCCGCTTCTTCGCTGTCGACGGCTTCGCGGTCCGCCTCTTCGAGGTCCGCTTCCTCGCCGTGGTGGTCTTCTTCGCTGTGGTCCGCCGCTTCGCGGTCCGCTTCTTCGCCGCCGGCTTGCGCGCCGCGGTCTTTCTCTTCGCGGTCTTCCTCTTCGCGGTCTTCCTCTTCACGGTCCGCTTCTTGGCCGTCTTCTTCGCGGCCGTCTTCCTCTTCGCGGTGGATCTCTTCTTTGCGGGAGACATCGGTCACCCCCTTTCGATGCTCAGGACGCCATACGCTTCAGGCGTCGCCGTTCCCGCTCGCTCATCCCTCCCCACACCCCGTACCGCTCGTCGCGGCGAAGGGCATAGTTGAGGCACTCGATGCGAACCGGACAATCGGCGCAGATCCGCTTGGCCTCTCTCGATGAACCCCCCTTCTCGGGGAAGAACACCTCGGGATCGTGTTGCCGACACCGTGCCCGCTCTTGCCATGGGATGTAGTGATGCATGTGGTCCCCGTTCCCTCCCCGAAATCACACGCGTGTGATTCTGGGCCATCTGCTCCCCTCTTGGCAAGAGGGAAACTCGAGTTCTCGGACATCTCCACATGCGTCCCCAAACAATCGAATACATGCTCGGGCGCAGGTGCAAGGGGTTGCGCGAAGTATTTCGATGGTCTATCTCATTGACCGGTTCGGTCAATCTCCTTGACGGAAACGGTCGTTGGAGGGTGTTCGCTCACCGATCGCGGCCCTCGACGGCGCCATCGGCGCGAGGCGACCATGCCCGTTCGCGTTGCGCTGCAACCGTTCGTAGGTGGTCGACCGTTCGACCGGCGTACGGCCGATCGACGTGATCGCGGTGCGGATCTCGGAAGGCTCCATGCGGATCCCCCACTCCGCGCCGGCCATGCGGCTGATCGTTTCTTCCATCAAGGTGCCGCCGAAGTCGTTCGCACCGCCGTTCAGCATCGTCTGACACGCTTCGACGCCCATCTTCACCCA
>JBOGVH010000286.1:0-2140 GCA_050695235.1 Actinomycetota bacterium | reverse complement strand
CCTTCTTGGCCCGGGGGGTGAACGGGATGTGCCCCGTGGGCGCCGCTTGGCCCTGCCCGATCATCAGCTCGACCTCGCCCCGGACGGCCTCCGGGCCGATGCCCATGCCGGTGAGCGCCAGGCCCGCGACGCCCTCGCCCTCGCGGACCAAGCCGAGGAGGATGTGCTCGGTGCCAATGTAGTTGTGATTGAGCAACCTCGCCTCTTCCTGCGCGAGGACGACCACGCGGCGAGCACGGTCCGTGAACCGCTCGAACATGCGCCGAGCATAGGCCCCCTGCTAGAAGCTGAACAGCGGACCGGTGATGGCGAACCGAAGGCCGTCGCCGACCGCGACGAACAGCCCGAACAGCGCGAGCGAGGCGCCCAGGAACGCCAGGTTCCGGAAGAACAGGATCTGGGCGGTTTGCTTCTGCATCGGGTCCCCGACCTCCCAGAACCGGTGGAACCACCATGCGGCCGGGGTCACGAACGCGGCCACCATGAGTGCCCCGACGTCCGGCCAGATCCCCAGGGCGATCGACAGCGACGCGGCAGTCAGCCAGATGCCGGTAGGCCACCCGGCGATGGCCGGGACGGGGAAGTTCATGGAGCGAGCGTACCCCTCAGCCATCTTGGACTGACGGATGTGGAACCCGATCCCCGCTACCGGCCCGAACTCCACCGAGAACAGGATCCTCCCGATCAGCACGATGATCCCCACACCTGTGCTCATGGCGTCCTCCCTTCCCAGGATGACACGCACAACCGCCCCATGGCCTGAGACCTTCCCACCGACAGTCCTGGTCGATGGGTGGGCGAGGGGGGACTCGAACCCCCACAGCCTTGCGGCCACAGGAACCTGAATCCTGCGCGTCTGCCAAATTCCGCCACTCGCCCGTCGCAGGCGAAGGGATGCTAGCAAGCGGGTGGCGGCGTGCACGGACACCAGGTTTGGGCCGGACCACGCGGCTATAATCGGGCCGATCGCGTCTACCTGCGGAAACACCACCACACCGTGCCGATCCTTCGTGACTTCGAGCGACGTCTGGGGAACATGGTCGAGGGGTTCTTCGCGACCGCGTTCCGAAGCGGGCTGCAGCCCGTGGAGCTCGCCAAGCGCATCCTCCGTGAGATGGACGCAGGCAAGAGCGTGGGGGTCAAGGGAGTATGGGCACCGAACCATTTCGTGTTCACGCTCTCCTCGGAGGACGCCGAGCGATTCCAGCAGGCCGAGGGCGCGTTGGTGGGTGAGCTCAAGCAGGTCGTCCGGGACGCGGCGGCCGAGCGCGGATGGGGACTGGTCGGGCCCCCCGAGATCGAGTTCCGGACCGACGACTCCCTCGGCAGGGGACAGTTCGGCTGCGAGGCGACGCTCGTGGAGGGGGAGCCGGAGCCAGCTCCCGCCCCATCGGCCACGGGCGGGGAGGCGGCCATCGTCCTCCTGGAGGAGGGCCACGAGGCAAGGACGTACCAAATCCACAAGCAGAGCGTGGCCGTCGGGCGCCTGCCCGAGTGCGACATCGTGATCTCCGATCCCGGCGCGTCCAGACGGCACGCCACCATCACGCGCGAGGACGGCGGTGAGTACATGCTCAGGGACCTGGGGTCGACGAACGGGACGATCGTGAACGACGAGCCCGTTGGGGAGCATGTGCTGTCCGACGGCGACCGGATCACGATCGGGAACACCGTCCTCGAGTTCAGGAGGCAGTGAGTGTCGCCGTTCGTCCTCTCGGTGCTGAAGTACTCGCTCCTGGTTCTCCTGTACTTCTTCATCTACCGCGCCGTGAAGACCGTCGCCGTGGACGTTGCCGGCCGGCGGGCTCCCCGGTCCGCCCCGGCCAGAACACCGAAGCCGAAGCCGGCACAGCGGGGCAAGCCACCGTCGTCCGTGGTCGTGCACGCGCCGGACGGTAAGAAGGTCGGCTCGTTCCGGCTTTCGGATGCGGTGAGCATCGGGAGGAGCGAACGGAGCACGATCACGCTCGACGACTCGTACGTCTCACAGAGCCACGCGCGGCTGTATGCGCGGGACGGCGCGTGGTTCGTCGAGGACCTCGGCTCCACGAACGGGACCTTCGTGAACGACCGGCGGGTGGCCGCGCCCGTGCAGGTCCGGGCGGGCGACGTCGTCCGCGTGGGCAAGACGGTGCTGGAG
>JBOGVH010000285.1:0-1993 GCA_050695235.1 Actinomycetota bacterium | reverse complement strand
GGCCAGGCCGTAACCGAGACCAGGGACGGCGTGACCTACCGGTGCGCCGCGATCATCCTGGACCGCCCGACCACCATCGGCGACCCGCGGGCCGTGTGCGTGTGGAACGATCAGGACACGGGGGGGTTCGTCATCGACGCCGTCTCGTCCAACACGACGGCCGCCATGGACCTCGCCTCGAACGTCCACGACAGCGTCGGCTAGCCCGGCGCCTCACGGCGTCCCGTTCTCCCAATGGTGGTCTCGCACGTGCTGTGCCGCCGCTACGGTGGCCGGCCCGAGCGTCCGATCCCTGCCGGGCAGGTGCTTTCGGATCTCCGCCAGCTCGCGCCGGGTGAACTCGCACCTCGTCGTGACGGGGTCCACGCCGTACAGCCGGGCCCCGTTCAGCCCCAGGATCTTCGCCTTCAGCTCCTTGGTCAATCGAGGGTAGCCGTACCGTTCCTGGAGCTCGTCGCTGATGTGGAACGACCGCAGGGCTTGGATCTGGTCCTGGGGCGAGCCGTAGAACAGGCAGTCGGTCCCCCACACCACGTTGTCCTCTCCCACATACCTGAGGAGCTTGCCCAGGACGTGCGCGGCCTGGTCGGGTGCCCGGAACACGCTCCACCAGGTCGACCCGAGCTCGGCGTAGACGTTCTCGTTCGGACCGATCCCCGCCCGCTTCAGCGAGGACACCAGACGGTTGATGCCGACCTCGGCGGTGGCCGCCGTGTACGGCCCCTCGGGACCGCCGGCCTCGTAGCCCGAGTGGTACACGACGAAGTCGACGTCCGGGTGGCGCCTGGCGGCGGGGCCGATGTCGACCGGCGAGCCGAACCGGCTGGTCCTGGAGAATCCCTTGTGCGCGCAGATCCGAGGGATACCGAGCTCGACCGCCTTGCGGATGAACGCCTCCCCCACCTTCGGCACTCCGCGTTCGTGGTCGTCGAGCCACCAGGCGTTCCCGTCGTGCTGGAAGACGTCGGGGAAGTGGGTGAACGTCTTCCACGCCACGATCGGGTACGTGCGCGTCAGGTCCTCCATGGCATCGAGGTTCGCCCGGAGCGGCCCGACGTTGGGCAGGGCCTGGCCGTGGAGCAACACGCGGTCGTCGCGGCACAGCCCCTCGGCCACCCTGCGGGTCTCGGCCATAACCTTGGCTGAGAGCGGGCTGCCCTCCGGATAGATCGGGAGCGCCGACAGGACCAGCATCGACGTGTCGCTCCGCAGGAACATGAGCTCCATGAAGTGGTCGATCGAATAGCAGGTCCGCGGATCGTCCTCGCCGCAGTACTGCTGCGGGAACCGCGTCCAGAAGTCCTGGCCGTTCAGAACGGGGTTCAGGTCGTACTCGAGCAGATGACCCTGGATGTCGAACACGAACTCCTCGCCGCCGATCGCGCCGTGCGCGGCATCGGGCTCGGTCGTGGCCTCGGGCGGGATGGAGTACCCGCCACCCGGGGTCGCGCCGGGCGAGCCGGACACGTGGCGCACCGCCTCGCGCGTGCACGCGTCGAGCACGAGGAGGGTGGTGGCCGCCCCGCACACGGAGAGGAGGAACTCGCGCCGGCTCATCCCCAGCCGCTTGGCGTTCCGCTCGCACTCCTCGCCGGCCCGCCGGACGGTCTCTCGCATGACCGGCGAGAGCGGCTGCGGATCGTACTCGCCGTTGGAGCACGGCCCGAATTTGATCGGGAGCCCAGGGTCCTCGTCGCGCCAGCCCACCACGGTCCAAGGGTAGACCGCGCGGAACCGGCAGGGGTTCCGCGGAGAGCTACTCGGTTTCCTCCGGCAGTGCGGAGCCGATCGCGTGATACCCGCCGTCCACGTGGAGGATCTCCCCGGTGATCCCCGAGGCCCAATCCGACAGCAAGAACACCGCAGCCTTCGCCACCGGTGTGGGGTCGCCGGTGTCCCATCCGAGGGGCGCGCGCTCGCCCCACCCGTCGGCGAGCGCGTCGAACCCCGGGATGCCCTTGGCCGCGATCGTTCGAAGCGGGCCGGCCGAGAC
>JBOGVH010000284.1:0-6379 GCA_050695235.1 Actinomycetota bacterium | reverse complement strand
GGGTCGCGTTGATCAGGGCCGAGGGCACGCTCGAAAAGCTGGATCTCACCGGCGACGAGGCCACCGGGGCGAAGATCGTCCGTGACGCCCTCTCCGAGCCGGCCAAGCTCATCGCCCACAACGCGGGCCACGAGGGCGCGGTCGTCGTCGGGCACATCCGTGCGGAGGGCGACCATCGCGGTTTCGACGCTGCGATGGGCGAGTATGTCGACATGCTGAAGGCCGGCATCATCGATCCGGCCAAGGTCACGCGGTCGGCGCTCCAGAACGCCGCCTCCATCGCCGCGCTCGTGCTCACCACCGAGAGCGCCGTTGTGGAGAAGCCGGAGGAGGAGGAGGAGCCCGCGGCCGCCGGAGGCGGCCACGGCCACATGCACTGAGGTCGTGCCGATCGCCGGAGGGACACGGTCACCCGGGAACTAGACGGGTGACCGTTCCATCCCCACCCTGGCCAGCGCGACCACTTCCAGTGTCCCCAGCACGGCGTTCGCCCCCCCGATCAGCCACCAGGGCCATGCCGCGGCGCCGGCGGGCAGACCGAGGAGGGCGTTCACGGCGAAGAGCCCCGCCGTCGAAGCCTCCAGGATGACGAATGCCCACGCCCACCACCAGACCTCATCGATGTGGTGAGCGACCAGTACCATCATGAGCGACAGGACGACGGCCATGACTCCCATGGCTCGGAGCCAAACGTCATCGCCCACGGGCGGCTGGCTCAGGACCCGCTCGACCAGCCACCCTGGCACCGTGAACAGGGCGACGCCGGAGGACGCCCACAACGCCGCCTGCCAGTACAGGACCCGCTTGAGCAGCGTCATGGCGTGCCCCATTCTCGCAGCTTGGTCGGCTCGTCCGGCCCGTTGGTAGGATGCTCGCTCGGAGCTGCGGCGAAAGGCGCCGGGCTCCTTTTCGCGACCACCGACCGATCGGGTAGCCGAGGAATGACGCATGCACCGAGAGTCGCGGTCATCGGGCTCGACTGCGGCACGCCCCAACTCCTGTTCCGCGATCTCGCCGACGAGGTCCCCAACATCCGAAAGCTGATGGAGGGGGGGATGCACGGGGACCTCGCCAGCATCACGCCGCCCATCACCATTCCGGCGTGGGCCTGCGCCATGACCGGCAAGACCCCCGGTCAGCTCGGGATCTACGGGTTCCGCAACCGGAAGGACAACTCCTACGAGGGACTGTCGATCGCGACCTCCAATGCCGTGAAAGAGCCTGCCGTGTGGGATCTCCTGGGGCGGAAGGGTTTGCGGTCGCTGCTGATCGGCGTGCCACCCTCATACCCGCCCAAACCCATCGAGGGCTGGCGCGTCGGGTGTTTCCTCACGCCGCCCTCCAACAAGGGCTACACCCACCCCGCTGAGCTCCAATCCGAGATCGAGGAGGAGCTGGGTGGGCCCGGTCAGTACATCTTCGACATCCCGAACTTCCGGGAGCAGAGCATGGAGCTCGTGCTCGACCAGGTGTTCAAGATGACGGAGCGGAGGTTCCGGGTTGCCCGTCGACTGGTGACCACCAAGCCCTGGGACTACTTCATGATCGTGGAGATGGGGCCCGACCGTCTTCATCACGTGTTCTGGGAGTACTTCGATCCCCGACACCCTCGCTACGAGGCGGGCAATCGGTTCGAGACGGCCTTTCAGGACTACTACCGGTTCCTGGACAAGGAGGTCGGGTCACTGCTCGAGGTCCTCCCGGAGGACGCCGTGACGATCGTGATGTCCGACCACGGCGCGCGGCCGATGATGGGGGGCGTTTGTATCAACGATTGGCTGATGAGCCAGGGCTACCTTTCGCTCTCGGAACCGCTCACCTCCGTCACGCCGATCGCCGAGGCGCCCATCGACTGGGCCCGGACCGTGGCCTGGGGCGACGGGGGCTACTACGGGCGGCTGTTCCTCAACGTCGAGGGACGAGAGCCGAACGGTGTGGTGGAGCCGGGCCGGTACGAACAGGTTCGAGACGAGCTCATCGCCGCCCTGGAGGCGATGCCCGGACCCGACGGCGAGCCCCTCGGGACCAAGGTGTTCAGACCGCAGGACGTGTACCCGGACGTCCGCGGCGTGGCTCCCGACCTGATCGTGTACTTCGGCGACCTCGACTGGCGATCGGTCGGCACCGTCGGCAATCCGAGCGTCTACACGTACGAGAACGACACCGGCCCCGACGGGGCCAACCACGACCGGACCGGGGTGTTCGCGCTATCGAACCTCCCCGGCCAGCCGGTGGGAAGCGTCGAGGGGCTGAACCTTCTCGACGTCGGCCCCAGCATCCTCTCCATCTACGACATCGAGGCGCCCGAAGGCGCCGTCGGAAGGAGCTTCCTGTGACCGAGGACCGAGGGTTCTGTGTCTGGTTCACCGGGCTGTCCGGCGCCGGCAAGTCCACCATCGCCGAGCTGCTCGTTCCGGCGCTCCGCCAGCGAGGCCACAAGGTCGAGCTCCTGGACGGCGACGTGGTGCGAACGCACCTGTCCAAGGGCCTGGGATTCTCCAAGGAGGATCGCGACACCAACATCCTGCGGATCGGGTTCGTCGCCAACCTGCTGGTGCGGAACGGGGTGGTCGCCGTGTGCTCCGCGATCTCGCCGTATCGGGAGATCCGCGATCGCAATCGCGAGCTGATCGGCGACTTCGTCGAGGTGTACGTCAGGGCCTCGCTCGAGGAGGTCACTCGGCGAGACGTCAAAGGCCTGTACGAGAAGGCGATCGCCGGAGAGATCTCGAACTTCACCGGGGTGTCCGATCCCTACGAGGAGCCCCAGCTACCCGAGCTGGTGATCGACACCGAGCAATGCTCTCCCGCCGAGGCAGCGGAGATGGTCCTGGCCAAGCTGGAGGAGCTCGGTCACCTAGCGTCGACCCACCCCGCGAACGCCTGAGCTCGGTCGGGAGCGCCGCTTCGCTCAGCCGGCGTCGCGAGCGAGGGCCGGATCGAGGTCTCGCGTGCGGACGAACACCCACCCGGCGTGTCTCGCATCGCGCAGGATCACCTCATGCTCCACGGCGCCCTTGTTGACCCACTCGAGCACCTGTTGCTCGGAGACACGGGCCAGGAAGGCGGCCTCGCGCACGGTGACCCACGCGGGGACGGGAAGCGAATCGAGGTCGATCCGGCGAGACGCCGTGTTCGGGGACCCCATCGACCGCTCCTCGGCCACCCGCTTCGGCTGGGGTACCGGCTTGGACTCGGCGACCGGCCCGGGGCCCGAGGCCCATCCCCGATCCCCGCCCTCGCCCACGGACCATCCCTCGCGCTCGTCGAAGATGCCGGAGAGCCGGCCGCACCGGGGACAGATCGTGGTCTCCCAGCTCGCATCGCCCGGACGGGTTCGCCGGAGCTTGTCCTCCAGCCGTTCGAGCAGCTCCTCGGCCTGCGGCGTCAGCAGGCACTCCGGGCAGCGCTCTGCCGCCATGTCCCCTCCTCACGGTTCGGACCTCTTAGGTGTCGGCCGCGAGCAGGCGGTCCTTTATCCGGCGGTGTGGGGGAGATGGATCACCGGGCGAGCGCCGCCCTCAGGAGGTTTCGCCGTGGCGTTCCCGGCTCCTGGCGAACGACCGTGAGGTCGCCGTCCTTCGCGCGAGCTGCGCATCTGCCACCCGCGCGAGCTCCCGGGCGTCCTCCAGCTCCTTGCGTGCGGCCTCCACGTCGGTCGTGAGCTGCGCGACGGTGGCGGCGGCCCTGTCGAGCTCCACCCGCGTGGCATCCCGGTCGGTGCGACGGTCGGCCGCCTCCGACTGAGGGGGGCGAAGCCCCTCCTGCCGCTCTTCGACTTGGGCCTTGAGCGCCTCCACCTCCGAGCGAAGTTCGAGCACCAGGGCCTCGGCCGCCCGCGCGACCTCGGCCGCGCGGATGAACATCTTGTCCCGGTCGGCGAGGAGCAAGCGCACGCTCTCCGGCGTGTAGCCGAACAATCCTCGCTTGAGCCGAAGTACCTGCATCGGGAGAGTCCCCCTCACGGATCGGGGAGCCGCTGAGCGATTGTCCGACCCCCGGTTGGCGAGTTCAATCATCCGAACCGACATCGGCCCGAAGCCGGGAAGGCTTGAGACGGCCACGCGCTCGTCGCCTCCGGCCGGGTCGGCTGGTACCGTTTGCGCATGTAGGACTCGGCGCCCACCCGGGATCGGGTGGGCATCTGCCTATCTGGGGGAGGCGCATGGACATCGAGATCGGCATGGGAAGGACGGCGCGCCGGGCCTACGGCCTGGACGAGGTGGCCATCGTTCCGTCCCGGCGGACGCGCGACCCCGACGACGTGGACATCTCGTGGGAGATCGACGCGTTCACCTTTCCCCTGCCGGTCATGGCCGCGGCCATGGACGCCGCGGTGTCCCCCACCACTGCCGTCGAGATCGGGAAGCTCGGCGGGCTGGCCGTGCTGAACCTGGAAGGCCTGCAGACCCGATACGAGGACCCCGAGCCGGTCTTCGACGAGATCGCCGCCCTTCCCGATGACAAGGCCACCCGGCGGATGCAGGAGCTATACCGGGAGCCGGTCAGGGAGGAGTTGATCGTCCGGCGGATCCGGGAGATCAAGGAGGGTGAGGTGGTGGCGGCGGCCTCGCTCACGCCGCAGCGGGTGAGGCAGTACTCACCTCTCGTCCTGGAGGCCGAGCTGGACGTCCTGGTCGTGCAGGGCACGGTGGTCTCGGCGGAGCACGTGTCCACTCGGTCGGAGCCGCTCAACCTGAAGGAGTTCATCGCTGGGTGCGACCTCCCCGTGATCGTCGGTGGCTGCGCGTCGTACCAGACCGCGCTCCATCTCATGCGGACCGGGGCGGCGGGGGTGCTCGTGGGAGTGGGTCCGGGCAACGCCTGCACCACCAGGGGCGTCATCGGCGTCGGCGTCCCCCAGGCCACGGCCATCGCCGATGCGGCGGCGGCCCGCTCGGAACACCAACGAGAGACCGGCCGGTACTGCCACGTGGTCGCTGACGGTGGCATGCGGACCGGTGGAGACATCGCCAAGGCCATCGCCTGCGGGGCCGACGCGGTGATGATCGGCTCCCCTCTCGCTCGCGCCTACGAGGCTCCGGGTCGGGGCCACCATTGGGGGATGGCCACATTCCACCCGACGCTCCCGCGCGGCGCCCGGGTCAAGACCCAGCAGGTCGCCTCGCTCGCCGAGATCCTTGTCGGTCCGGCGCACGAGAACGACGGCACACTGAACCTATTCGGCGCGCTCGCCACGTCGATGGCGACCACGGGGTACGCCACGATCAAGGAGTTCCAGAAGGCCGAGCTGGTCATGGCCCCATCCATCAAGACCGAGGGCAAGGCGTACCAGCAGGCTCAGCACGTGGGGATGGGGCATTGAACGGATGACCGCGGAGCAGGACCCGCGTCCCGTCCTGGTCGTCGACCTGGGGGCGCAGTACGCTCAGCTCATCGCGCGGCGGGTCCGAGAGTGTCACGTGTACTCCGAGATCGTCCCCCACGACCTGCCGGTGGCCGAGCTCATGGCCAAGCGGCCGGCGGGCCTGATCCTTTCGGGAGGGCCTGCGTCGGTGTACGAGCCCGACGCGCCGTTTCTCGATCCGGATGTCCTCGGGCTCGGGCTGCCGGTGCTCGGCATCTGTTACGGCCAACAGTTCATGACTCAGGCGCTGGCCGGCGAGGTCCGGGCCACCGGCCTTCGCGAGTACGGCCGCACCGAGCTCTACGTCGACGAGCCGGGTGTGCTCCTGGCCGATCTGCCTGGGACCGACACGGTGTGGATGAGCCACGGCGACACGGTGGTCCGGGCGCCCGATGGGTTCCGGGTCACCGCCCACACCGAGTCGACGCCCGTCGCGGCCATGGAGGACCGGGAGCGCGGCTTGTTCGGCGTGCAGTTCCATCCCGAGGTCGCCCACACTCCCCGGGGACTCGACGTCATGAAACGGTTCCTCTACGAGGGTTGCGGCCTGCTCCCCGACTGGACCCCGGCCAACGTGATCGAACGATCGGTGGCCCACATCAGGGATCAGGTGGGCCGGGCCAAGGTGATCTGCGCGTTGTCTGGTGGCGTCGACTCCGCCGTTTCGGCGCTGCTGGTGCACCGGGCGGTCGGCGACCAGCTCACCTGCGTCTTCGTCGATTCTGGGCTCCTGCGCGACGGCGAGCCCGAGCAAGTGGAGGACACGTTCGCTCGACATTTCCGGGTTCCGCTCGTCCATGTCAAGGCGGCCGACCGGTTCCTTGCCAAGCTGGCCGGCGTGACCGACCCGGAGCAAAAGCGGAAGGTGATCGGGGAGGAGTTCATCCGGGTCTTCGAGGAGGTCGCGCAGGACCATCGCGACGCGCGGTTCCTCGTGCAGGGGACCCTCTATCCCGACGTGATCGAGAGCGGGTCGCGCACGGCGGCGAACATCAAGAGCCACCACAACGT
>JBOGVH010000283.1:0-4233 GCA_050695235.1 Actinomycetota bacterium | reverse complement strand
GGTTTGGAGGGCGTCCACGGTGACGTCACGGCGGATCCCGAACGCCCCCTCCTCGAACGACAGCAGGACGGCGGCCCGAACGTCCTCTCCCCGGCGGGTCCGGGTCCGCCGGGCGGGCTCGCGGCGGCGCCCGAACGTCCCGGTGCCGAAGAACGCCTCGAAGATCTCGCTGATGTCGGCGAACGGGAAGGCCTCGGGCCCGCCCCGTCCGTACAGGTCGTAGCGCTCCCGTTTGTCCGGGTCCGACAGGATCTCGTACGCCGCCGTTACCTCCTTGAACCGCTCTTCGGTCGCGGGGTCGCCGCTCGAGTCCGGATGCAGTTCTCGAGCCAGGCGTCGGTACGCCTTCCTGATCTCGTCCGGCGTGGCCGTCCGCGGGATGCCCAGGATCTCGTACAGGTCGCGGATGCCCGCCATGGCTACGCGCCGAGCTCGGTGGCGAGCTCGGACAGCCGCTTGGCCACCGCCCGGACGGACGCCACCACCGTCAGGTAGTCCATGGCGGTGGGCCCGACGACCCCGATGGTGCCGACCGGCGTGTCCCCCACCCGGAACGGGGCGGCCACGATGGCTGCTTCCCACTCGCCGGTGGTCGGATGCTCGGCCCCGATCGTCACCGACACGTCGCCTCCCGATCCCACCTGGCGGAGCAGCCGATGGAGCTCGGATTCGTGCTCGAGGGCCTCGATCAAGCGGTGGACGGTCTCGCGGCGCCAGTGGGCCACCTCGTCGGCCAGGTTCGCCACGCCCCCAACGAGCACGTGGTCCCCACCCTTGCCCCGTTGCATGTCTCGGAGCGTGTCGGCAACCGCCAGCAGCAAGTCCCGCTCGGCCGGATCGGACTCCCCGGCCAGCCGGAGCGCTCGGGCCTGAGCCTCGGCCATCGTCCGGCCCGCGAAGGAGTCACCGATCCGCCGCTCCAGCGCCTCCAGGGCCCGTGCGTCGAGTTCGCGGGGCCGGTCCACGAGAGCCTTCTCCACCCGGCCGTGCTGGCCGATCACGAGCACCATGATCGAGGGGCCGAGGTCGACGATGTCGGCCCGGACCAACTGTTCGTCGGACATGCTCGGCGGCACGGCCAGGCCGGCGTACTGGGTCAGGCGTGACAGGAGTTGGGTGGTTCCCTTTAGCACCTCCTCCAGGTCCAGCATGGTCTCGGCGAAGAACCCGGTGATGGCCCGGCGTTGGACGTCGCGCAGCCGGCCACCCGCCGGCAACGTGTCCACGTAGCCGCGGTACCCGAGGTCGGTGGGGATCCGCCCGGCCGAGGTGTGGGGGTGGGTCAGATACCCCATCTCCTCCAGAGCGGCCATCGCGTTTCGGATCGTCGCCGAGGAGACGCCGAGCCCCGCGCTCTCCGCGATGGTCTCGCTGCCCACCGGCTCCCCGGTACGCACGTACTCCTCCACTACCGCACGGAGTACGGCGATCTTCCTCCCGCCGAGGTCGGAGGGTTCTCCCATAGCCCATACATTCTTAGCAGTCACGAGGGAGAGTGCTAGCTTCGCCGTCCCGGACCTGTCAACCTCGCCACGGCCTCGCGCGTCTATCGGTGAGAGAGAGGCGTGAACTGATCGACGAGGTCGCCATCCGGGAGTTCCTCCACAGG
The DNA here is from genome assembly GCA_050695235.1 of Actinomycetota bacterium. Taxonomy (GTDB): domain Bacteria; phylum Actinomycetota; class UBA4738; order UBA4738; family HRBIN12; genus AC-69. Next base: position 2,624 of record JBOGVH010000283.1, on the reverse strand, counting down.
GTCTACCCCAGGCTGGTCGGTGGCCTCTCGCTGGTGGCGGGAAGCCGGGCCGCCGCCGAGGACGCCGTCCAGGAGGCGGTGGCCAGGGCCTGGGAACGCTCCGAGCGGGGGGAGGAGATCGAGTCGTTGACGGCGTGGGTGACGGCGGTATCGCTGAATCTGGTGAGGAGCCGATTGCGACGAGTGGCCGCCGAGCGCCGGGCCCGAGCCCGGCTCGGGGCCAGAGAGCCCTCACCGAGCCACAGCCCTGAGGATCGCATGGATGTCACCCGGGCCCTCGCGACGCTCCCAAGGCGCCAGCGGGAGGCCACAGTGCTCCGCTACTACCTGGGGATGGACGTGAAGGAGGTCGCCGAGGTGCTGGGGACGAGCGAGGGAACGGCGAAGACCACGCTGTTCCGGGCGCGGCGAGCGCTGTCACGGGCACTGGGCGAGTCGGACTTGGAGGAGGCGAACGACCGTGGCGAGGCTTGACGACCGTCTGCGGCGGGATCTCGAGCGAGCCACGCGACCGGCTGACCCGTCGGGCGTGTACGAGGAGCTCATCCGGCGGAGGGAACGCCGCCGGATCGCGCGGAGGGTTCAGGCGGGCGCGCTCGCAATCATGGTGATCGCCAGCACGGTGGCCGGTGTCTACGGGCTCTCGCGGGTGTTCCGAGCCGGCCCGGGCGAGCAGGTCACGCCAGCAGGCCGGCGGAACGGCTCGATCGTCTTCTCGAACAGGGGGGCGGACGGGCGCGATCATCTCTTCACGATCGACCCCGACGGCACGGGGCTGACCCAGCTCACCGATTTCAGAACAAACGACACAAATCCAGCGGTGTCGCCGGATGGTCGGACGATCGCGTTCGCTCACGAACTGGATACCGGCCAGCGAGTAATCGCCTCGATCCCCTTCACGGGTGGTGCGGTCACGTGGCTCACTGACCCAAAGCTGCAGGCCGCCAGGCCAGCCTGGTCGCCGGACGGGAACCTGATCGCATTCTCGGCGGTCAGCGGAATCCATACGCGGATCTTCGTCATGCGTTCGAACGGAACGGAGATGCACCCGCTGACCAAGGGCGAAGTCTTCAATGCCCTGGACGCCACCTGGTCGCCTGACGGGTCGCACCTCGCGTTCATGGGAACGACGGAACCGCGATGCGCAGAGGGGTGCGAGACCGGGTTGCGCTACGACCTGTTCCGGATCGACATCGACGGCTCGGACCTCGTGAACCTCACCAACACGCCCGATCGCTCCGAGGTCTACCCATCTTGGTCGCCCGACGGGAACGTGCTCGCGATCACCGTCGGGCACCCTGACCCGGACGCTCAGGGAGTGTACCTCATCGATTCCCACGGGGAGCTGCAGGGGTCGCGGATCGTTCCGACGGATTACGCGATCGGCGCTGCGTGGTCGCCCGATGGTGAGTTCCTCGTGTATGAGGGCGACACGGACCCGTCCGGCAAGGATTTCGACTCCCAGTTGTGGATCGTGCGACCGGATGGGCGAGACCTCCATCGGATCACGGTCGACGGCGGTTCCGAGCCTGCGTGGCAGGCGCTCCCGGAGGGTACCACTGCGGCGACGCCGACGCCGGTCACGTCTCCCGACCCGGAAGCCGGACGTGATATCGGCCTGGGGTTCCGCGTGTGCAACGTGACGTCGGTCCAGGGGCACTTCGGTGACGAACAGACGGTCGGGACGGCCTACGTCGCCACCAAGCGCGGCGACGTCGGCCCGTGCCCGAACGCGAGCGAGGCCGACAACGTCGTCGCCGTCGACGTCACCGGCGATGGTCAGGCCGATGCGTCCTACGGACCGATCTTGTGCGAGGTGGTATGTACCGCGTTCGCCGCGCCGGACGTCGACGGCGACGGGATCGACGAGCTGCTCGTGCAGGACGTCGCGTTCAGCATCGCCGGCCTGAAGCTGTTCAAGATGGGCGTCACAGGGGTGGCCGACTCGCCGTTCCTGAACCCAGCGATCGTCGCGCCTCCGGGCGATCCGGCCGGGGGATTCCATCCGGGGAAGGAAGCGCGGCTTTGGCTTGGCGGCGACGCGTTCGACTCCACCGCGCTGCGGTGTGAGACCGGCCCGGACGGCCGGGTGCTCGTGGCGACGTCTGCGGAGTCGAGGCCCCATGACTCGGTGGACGCCGTCTGGTATGCGCACGAGACGACGTTCATGCTGCGACACGACGGTACGCTCGTCGTGGTCGGCGTCCGCGACTTCGAGGAGCCAGTAACTATAGGCCCTGGGGCGCACCCCTCCTTCGCCACGACGGGTGGACTGTGCGGTGCTAGGGTTCCCTCCGCGTACTTGGGCGGCTAGCTGACAAGGCCGAGGACCAACTCGTTCAGGAGCAGCAGGCCCCGCTCGGTGGGGACCAGGTGCCCGTCCCGGCTCGCCAGCAGGCCTTGTTCGAGAAACATCGTGGCCGGATCGGCGGCGACGGACTCCGCGGGCACGCCCTCGAGGATCCGAAGCTTCAGGAAGACCTCCTCCAGCCGCTCGTCCTGGGGCGTGAGGCGCTCCTCGCCGCCGACCGGGCGGTGGCCGTGCTCCACCGCGTCCAGGTACTCGCCAGGCGGACGGAGGTTCCACCATCTGTGCCCGTCGCGGTACGAGTGAGCCCCAGCCC
>JBOGVH010000282.1:0-2759 GCA_050695235.1 Actinomycetota bacterium | reverse complement strand
CCCTGGAGTCCCTGGGGATCTCCCTCGAGGCCGTTCGTCAGCAGGTCGAGGAGATCATCGGCCAGGGGCAGTCGGCTCCCACCGGCCACATCCCGTTCACGCCGAGGGCCAAGAAGGTCCTGGAGCTCTCGCAGCGAGAGGCGCTCCAGCTCGGCCACAACTACATCGGCACGGAGCACATCCTGCTCGGCCTGGTGCGCGAGGGGGAGGGCGTCGCGGCGCAGGTCCTCCAGAAGCTCGGGGCGGACCTCAACCGGGTCCGTCAGGCGGTGATCCGGCTGCTGGACGAGAGGGGACAGGGACTGTCGGCGAGACCCCACGAGGAGGTCGAGGCAGAGGGCGGCCTTCCCGGGCCACGGTGTCCTCGATGCAACGCCGACCTCGCCGTGTTCGCCACCTATCGCACGATCACGGTCCCCAACGAGGAAGAGAGCGCGGGGCGAAAGGCGGCGTTCGTGTTCTGCCGGAAGTGCTCCTACGCGCTCGGGACGCTTGCTGGGTGAGTCCGCCGGCAGGTAGCTCAGCTCGAGGCCATGAGGTCTTCGGCCCTGAGGATCTCGGTGGGGATGAGCGGCGGATCGGGTGACCGGAACGGCAACCTGACGGTGAACCTGCTCCCCTTCCCCGGCGAGCTCTGGACCTCGATCGTCCCGCCCAGGTGGTCCAGGAGGTCTTTCACCAGGGACAGGCCGAGCCCGGCGCCCCGGAAGGTCCGGGTGCTCGAGGAGTCCACCTGGTAGAAGCGCTCGAAGATCCGGGAGAGCTGTCCCGCGGAGATGCCGATCCCGTGGTCCTGGACCCAGAACATCAGGCGATCGCTCTGGGCCCGGGCCCCGAGGTCGCACGACGTTCCCTCCGGCGAGTACTTGAGCGCGTTGTCCAGCAGGTTCGACACCACACGCCCGAGGAGCTGGCGGTCCGTATAGAGCACCGGGAGGTCGGCGGGGACGTCCACCTTGATCCGCTCGCTCTCCACCGCGAGCCCCTCGACCACCTCACTCACCAGGTCCTCGAACAGCACCCGGCCGACCGAGAGCGGAAGCTGCTGGCTCTCGATCCGGGAGGCGGTGAGCAGGTTCTCCACAAGCCGCAGAAGCCGGTCGCCCTGGCGCTCCATCCGTTCCAGGAACTCCTGGCGCATCACGGGATCCTCCGCGAACTCCGGCTCGCGCAGGGTCTTGGCGTAGCCGATCAGTGCGGTGACCGGGGTGCGAAGCTCGTGCGAGACCACCGCCACGAACTCACCCTTCATCCGGTTCAGCTCTCGGAGCTCGTCCACCCGGTGGTGCTCCTTCTCCAGCAGCTCCTCGAGCTTGCGGGCCTGGTCGGCCAGGATGCGGTTCTGCTCGGCAAGCCGGTCGGCCAACAGCCGGCTCCGAAAGTACATCTGCCGAGCGAAGATCAGCGGCGCGAGGAGCACCGCCACCGACCACAGTCCCTCGGAGACGTAGAACCTGGCGATGACCGCGCCGAACAACCCGAGCCCCAGATAGGACAGCAGGAACTCGTAGGGAGCCGTGCCGTGCATCTTGGCCAGGACGCTTCCGACCGAGATGCGACGGGTGATCGACGTGTACAACGCTACGAAGAACGTGTTCACGGTGTAGGCCACCACGCTGGCCAACATGATCGCGGGGACCACCCGGGTCCATGGCGATTCCAGGCTCGCCATGCGATGGAACACGGCACTGCCGGCGAGGAAGGACAGACCGAGCTGGCATCGGTTCCATACCGCTCGGGTGAACGGGATCTCCCTCCGGAACTCCCGAGGGTCGAAGGAACCGACCACCGCGACGAACGCGGCTATCGGCGGCGGATAGATCATCGCCACGCCGAGCAGGATGGGGAAGCTGAGCGAGAGCTGCAGGCCGCCCCACGCGGGGACCGGGATGAGGTCGACCACCGCCACCGCGAAGATGAAGAAGAGGAGGCTGAAAGAGAGTTCGTCGCCGTACCGGGGGAGGGCCCAGATCAGGTAGACCAGCATAGGGATGACCACGACGACCGTGAGGACCGCGGTCCAGAACCGGTTGGCCCGGGGTTCGTCGCCGAGCACCAGGATGTCGGCCGCGGCGTCGGGGGGCGCTGCGTGCTCCATCAGGGCGATGTCTCCACGATCTGCGGGTACCCGGGTGAGACTACCCCACCTTGCCGATGCGTTTCCCCGAACGATGAGCCAGGCGGTGGGATCAGGCGTCATCGCCCCCGAGCTGGTCCCGGGCCAATCGCGCAGCCTCCTCGTACACGTGACGCGCGGGAACGCCGGCTTCCCGGGCCACCCTTGCGCAATCCTCGTACTCGGGGGACACCGTCACGGCACGACCCTCGAACAGCCCGACCTTCACCGCCACGGCGCCGTGTGCCGTCTCGACCTTCAGCACCTCTCGGTCCAGGGCCCGCTTGGCCACCTCGGTGGACCGGACGCCGAGCGTTCCGGTCTCCCGAAACAAGATGGCCCGCATGGCGTCCACCCGCTCCGGTGAACACAGCACCGAGACCGTGACCGCCGGCCGGCCCTTCTTCATGACGACGGGGGCCAGCCAGGCGTCCTGGGCCCCGGCTGCCAGCAGCTCCTCGATCACGTACTCGAACACCTCCGGATTGAGATCGTCCACGTTGGTCTCGAGGAGGACCTCCATCGAGTCGCGGAGCGCCGGCGGGGCGCCGCCCCGCGACTCGGCCTCCTCACCGAGCAGGATCCGAAGGACGTTCGGGAAGTCGAGGCGGTGGCTGCCGGCCCCGTACCCGATGGACTGCAC
>JBOGVH010000281.1:0-7395 GCA_050695235.1 Actinomycetota bacterium | reverse complement strand
GGGTTAAAAGCCCCCTGCTCTGACCACTGAGCTACCGGCCCCGCCGGAAGTCTACGGTGGGAACTTGGCCTGCTTCTTGGCCGTCCAAGGGCTGATCAGGAAGGAGGCCTCTCGATGAAGGCCAAGGTGTCATGGGGGGCGGCCGGCCTCGTGCTCGGGCTTGTCGTCGCCCTCACGCTCCCCTCGCTCGCCCAATCCTCGTCCCCTTCGCCCGGGACCGGCGGATCCGTCAGGACGGTCACGGTGACCGGCTCGGCCACGATCCGCTCCGCCCCCGACGAGGCGGTCGTCACGCTCGGTGTCCAGACCCAGGCCCCGACCGCGCAGGGAGCCCTTCAGCAGAACGCGTCTCGGATGGACGAGGTGATGAAGGCCATCCTCGGCGACGGGGTGAAGTCGGCCGACATCGCCACGGCGTGGGTGAACCTGTACCCCAACTACGACAGCGGTGGCAGCGTCATCGCGTCGTATTCGGCGCAGAACCAGGTCAACGTCACCGTCCGCGACCTGTCGACCGTCGGCTCGATCATCGACGACGCGGTGGACGCTGGGGCGAACCTCTCGAACGGCATCCAGTTCCAGCTCTCCGACCAGAACCAGGGCGTGGAGCGGGCGCTGGCGGAGGCCGTCGCCAACGCACGGGCCAAGGCCGAGGCGCTGGCTTCCGCGGGCGACGCCTCACTCGGCTCGGTCGTCACCATCACCGAGGGTACGACGCCGGACTATCCGCCGATCCCGTTCGCCGCCGACGCCGGCCGGGCGGAGGCCTCGACCCCGATCTCGCCGCCGACCCTGGAGACCCAGGTGACCGTGACCGTGGTCTGGTCCCTCGTCTAGCGCGGATGGCGGCGGTACCGGTTCGTGATGGGCATCCGCCGGTCCCGGCCGAACGCCTTGGGCGTGATCTTGACCCCAGGCGGAGCCTGCCGCCGCTTGTACTCGGCCCCGTCGATCCAACCCACCACCCGATCGACGAGGACACGGTCGAACCCGGCGGCCACGATGTCCTCCGGGGAACGATCCTCCTCGACGTAGGCTTCGATGATCGGGTCGAGCTCCTCGTACGGGGGCAGCGTGTCCGTGTCTCTCTGGTTCGGCCGGAGCTCCGCCGAGGGCGGCTTGTCGATGACCCGTTGTGGGATGGGCGGCGCTCCACCCTGGGAGTTTCGCCTCTCGACCAGCTCGTACACGAGCGTCTTCGGCACGTCCTTGATTGGGGCGAACCCGCCGGCCATGTCGCCGTACAGCGTCGAGTAGCCCACCGCGTACTCGCTCTTGTTCCCCGTGGCCAGGACCATGGCGCCGAACTTGTTCGACAACGCCATCAACAGGTTGCCGCGGATCCGGGCCTGGAGGTTCTCCTCGGCGACGCCCTCGGTCGTGTTCCGGAACGGGTCCTCCAGCGCCGAAAGGTAGGACTTGAAGACCTCGTCGATCCGGACCTCATCGATCCGGATCCCCAGGCGCCGCCCAACCTCCAAGGCGTCCTCCACGCTCTCGGCCGAGGAGTACGGCGACGGCATCGTCATGGCCCGTACCGCCTGCGCGCCGAGCCCGTCCGACGCGATGGTGGCGGTCAGCGCCGAGTCGATCCCGCCCGACAGACCCACCAGCACCTCGGTGAAGCCGTTCTTCCACACGTAGTCGCCCATCCCCACCACGAGCGCCCGATACACCTCTTCCGGTCCCTGGGGCCACCGGCGGGCCTCACCCTCGGCGGCAGCGGACCACCGACCGCCCTCGAGCCGCTGGAGGTCCACCACCAGGAGGTCCTCCTCGAACATCGCGGCACGGTGGGCCAGCTCCCCCTGCGGGGAGACGACCATGCTGCCGCCGTCGAAGATCAGCTCGTCCTGTCCGCCGATCGCGTTCACGTACACGATCCAGGCGCCGGTCTCCCGGGCCCGGTCCCGGCAGATGTCGAGGCGCTCGGCGATCTTGTGACGGTGGTACGGCGAGCCGTTGATGTTCAGCACCAGTGGGACGTGGCCACGTGCATATTCGTCGAACGGCGGTCCGGGCGCCCACGCGTCCTCGCAGACGGAGATGCCGAGATCCGAGGAGGCGACCCGGACGGTGCACCCGGCCAGGCCCGGCACGAAGTACCGCTTCTCGTCGAAGACGCCGTAGTTCGGCAGCTTCACCTTGTGATAGCGAGCCTCGACCACCCCGCCGTGGAGGAGCGCGGCGGCGTTGTGGATCCCAGCTTCGCTCCGGTCCACGAATCCGGTGATCACGGCGCACCCACCGGCCGACCGCCGAGCCAGCTCCTCCAAGGCCTCCAGGTTGTCGTCGACGAACGTCCGCCGAAGGACCAGATCCTCGGGCGGGTAGCCGGTGATCGCGAGCTCCGGGAAACAGATCAGATCGGCGCCCGCCTCCGTGGCCCGGGCCGCCCAGGCCGACATGGTGTCGACGTTCCCGTCGAGATCTCCGACCGTCGTGTTGATCTGGCCGAGTGCGATGCGCACCATGGAGAGAGAGTAGCCGGGCGAGCCAGGAGGTGAACGCCCGCTCGAAGCCGCTACTCGATGCCGCCGATGTCCAGGTTGTACGCCTCCCAGACCAGGTCCGCGCCCCGCTGTCGATGCTTCACGATCTTGCCGAGCAATCGTTGGGCGTCATCTCGTGCCTCGTCCAGCGGCCAGTCACGCCCGATGGTGGTCGAATGCAGGCGCTCGATGAGCTCGGCGGTCCCCGCTCGGAGGGCCGGATGCTCGGCGTGGAGCCGGTCGACCTGCGATGACAGTCGGGGTGCCCGGTGAAGGATCTCCTCGTACAGCCCCTCGGGCTGCTCGGTCACCTCGATGTGCTCGTCGATCGAGGCGAGGAGGATGCTCAGCCGCTTGACGACGTCGCCCGTCCAGGTGTCCAGCCGGCCGGCGGCCGGGCTGGAGATGGCCCGCTCCACGTCGACCAGCGCGTGATGCAGGTCGGCGCGCCGACGAGCAGCCTCCTCGAACGCCCTGGTGGGCTCCTGCTGGTGGGCCATGTCTCATACCTCCTTTCCGGCAACTCTAGGTGCAGGGCCCTGATCGGTCATCTCTGCGGCCGTCCGAGCGAAGGCGTGCGGGAGGGTGACAGAAGGTCTCGGGCTCGTTTTGCGGCCACCAGGTTGCCCTTCTTGTCCAACAGTTCGATCGCTTGCTTGATGGCCACGATTGCTTCATCTTCCTTGCCTGCGGACCGCAGGACCTGGGTCAGGCTCATCAGCGCGTAGCCTTGCGAGACCGGTTCCTCGGAGGCCTGCAGCTGCTGCACGGGCTTCCCGAGCCAGCCGCTCGGCTGGTTCGAACACCCCCGCTCGCGCGAGGACCTTTGCCAATACGGCACGCAGAGCCAGTTGTGACGACAGGTCGTCGGGAGCAGCGATCTCCTTGCTGATCCGGGCGAAGCCTTCGGCTTCCTCCAACCGCTCCTGCTCGTACAGGGCCTCGGCGAGGAATCCGGCCGTTGTCGAGAGTAGTTCCGCTCGTGCATCGCTTCCAGGTCATCGTAGTCGCGGCGGAGCTCCGATTCGGCTCTGATGGGATCCCCCGCCAGCAGCTCAACGGAGCCCGAGTGGATCGAGGTCAACGCTGCGTGGAACCTCCACCCGAGCTCGTCGAGGCTGGCTCGGCTCTTCCGGTACACCTCCCGGGCCCCGTCGAAGTTCCACAGCATGGCTTCGAGCTCAGCGAGAACCGCCAGCGTTATCGCCTCTGCCTTGCGATCGCGGCCCGTGCGCTCCAACAGTTCCCGACATTGTTCTATGGCGGCAGGGACCGGATTCGGCCCGTACAGCGCGCACATGGCGAGGTCTGTGAGGAGGCGCGTCTCCATGAGGTCGTCTCCGGCCAGCCGAGCGTGCTCGATCACGAGCTGAGAAGCGTGTTCGGCCGCCGACCACCGCAGAGCCGTCCCGTGGACCAAGCGCACGAGCCGCCAGGCGCGCGCGAGACCCTCGTGGTGGCCGGGTCAACCGAACACGCGTTCGACCACGATGCCCGGTGGCTTCGCACTCGGCCCGATGTCCCGGGCCCTACAGGATGGGGAGATACCGCTCCAGCTCGTAGGGCGTCACCTGTGATCGGTAGTCGTCCCACTCCTCGCGCTTGTTCCGCAGAAGGAACTCGAGCACATGCTCGCCCAGGCCCTCCCGCAGCACCTTGGACTCCGAGGCCAGCCGGATGGCCTCGTACAGATCCTCCGGCAGGGACCTGATCCCGGCGGCCCTGCGTTCCTCGACCGTCATCACGTAGATGTTGTTGGAGGCTTCCGGAGGGAGCTCGTACTCGCCCTCGATCCCTGCCAAGCCCGCCGAGAGCATCGCCGCGAACGCCAGGTAGGGGTTGCAGGCCGGGTCGGGCGATCGGTACTCGATGCGGGTCGACTCCTCCTTGCCCTGCTTGTACAGAGGCACGCGAACCAGGGCCGACCGGTTCCGGCGGGCCCAACAGACGTAGACAGGCGCCTCGTACCCCGGAACCAGGCGCTTGTAGGAGTTCACCCATTGGTTGGTGGCGAGCGTGATCTCGGGGGCGTGCTCCAGGATGCCGGCGATGTACCGCTTCGCCACTGTGGACAGGTGATACTCGTCGGTGGCATCGAAGAACGCGTTGCGATCGCCCTCGAACAGGGACTGGTGCGTGTGCATCCCGCTTCCGTTCACGCCCTTGACCGGCTTCGGCATGAACGTCGCGTAGATCCCGAACTCCTGCGCGACCTCCTTCACCGTGAGCCGGTACGTCATCACGTTGTCGGCCATGGTCAGCGCATCGGCGTACCGAAGGTCGATCTCGTGCTGTGACGGCGCCACCTCGTGGTGCACGTACTCCACCGGGATGCCCATCGTCTCGAGGTACGCGACGGTTCGCTTCCGCCAGTCGGTGGCCACGTCGAGCGGGGTCTCGTCGAAATAGCTTGCCTGGTCGAGGAATTTCGGATCGTCGAGGCTCCGAAAGTAGAAGTACTCGAGCTCGGGCCCGACGTAGAACGTGAAGCCGAGGTCCGCCGCCCGCTTCAGCTGCTGCTTCAATACGTACCGGGGGTCGCCCTCGAAGGGTGCGCCGTCGGGCCCGAACACGTCGCAGAACATCCGAGCCACCTGCGCTTCGGTCTTCCACGGGATGAGCTGAAAGGTCGAGGGGTCCGGTACGGCCACCATGTCGGATTCCTCGATGCGGGAGAAGCCGTCGATGGACGAGCCGTCGAAGCCCAATCCCTCCGCGAACGCCGCCTCGAGCTCCTGCGAGGTGATGGTGAAGGCCTTGAGGAACCCCAGCACGTCGGTGAACCACAGCCTGACGAACCGGATGCCACGCTCCTCGATGGTGCGCAGGACGTATTCGGCTTCGGCGGTGAGCGCCATGATCGCAGGCTACCTTGCGAGGCCATCACACCTGTTACGGCGACGTTAACTCTCGCGTTGGGCGTGCCGTCCCGGAGTACGCTGGGCCACGTGAACCCAGACAGGGAGCCTCGGATGCGGGCGATCGCGGTGTTCGGGTGGATCGTGATCGTCGGCCTGCTGCTGGCGTGGCAGGGCCTGGCGCTCGCCTACTCGCCGCAGTGGCCGACGATGTCGGACATCTTCCGGACCTTCATGCGGCCGTTGCTGGGGCGCGTCGTGCTGTTCGGGCTGTGGCTGTGGCTTGGGTGGCACCTGTTCATCCGGGGCTGGCGATTCTTCCTGCGAGGCTGAGCGATGATCCTGCCCAGGATCGTCATCCCACTCGTTTCGGCGTACGCCCTGTTCGTCGTCATGGCGCTGTCCACCCTGGGGAGGCCGAGGACGGAGCGAACAGCAGTCGAGCCGGAGGCAGGATGGCACGACGCGCTTCGGTATCTGGCCGCGACCGTCGGCGGCGGCTACCTGTTCTTCCTCCTCGTCGTCCTGGTGTTCCACGTCGTGATCGCCGGACAGCATGGGGTGCTGGCCGGCGCGGCGAGCGGTGGCGGCTTCCTTGCGTTCGTCGTTGCGGCGCCGGCATTCCTGCTCTCGATGGGTTGGTCCTCCCGACGGTGAACGGGGAAGCCTGGTGGTGAGCCCGGAAGTGATGGGCCGGACGCTGGCCGAGGCCCCCGATCCCGAGCTCGCCCGTATCGCAATCTCCCGGGTGGGTGAGGACCAGCGAGCGCGCCAGGTGCTGGCCCGGGAGGACGTGTTTCCCGTCGCTGCTCGCCTGCTGGGGTTCTCCACGGCCGCCGCCGACTTCCTGGTGAGGCATCCCGAGGAGACGCGGGCGCTGACCGACGTGCGAGCCCGGAGCCGCGAGGAGCTCGACGACGAGCTGGCGGCCGAAGCGTCGAGGCTGGGGCCCGCGGACGGCCTCCGCCGCTTCCGGCGACGGGCCCTGTGGCGACTTGCGGCCCGCGACCTCGCGGGCGCGCCGGTCGAGGGAGTCGTGGCCGAGATCAGCAGCATCGCCGAAGCGTGCCTGTCACTGGCGTGCATGAGCGTTGCTCCGGAGGGACTCGCGGTGGTCGGGCTGGGCAAGCTCGGGGGGGCAGAGCTCAACTACGCCTCGGACGTCGACGTGCTCTTCGTGACCGAGGGAGCCGGGGGAGGGCGAGACACGGAGCGGCACGACCGGTCCGAGCGAGAGGCCGCGGAGATCATCCGCCTGCTCTCCGAGGCAACGGCCGAGGGCATCGCGCTCCGGGTCGATACGACGCTTCGTCCCGGGGGCCGGGGAGGGGCGCTCACTCGCTCGCTTACGGCGATGCATGAGTACTACGAGTCGTTGGCAATGACCTGGGAACGGCAGGCCTTGATCAAGGCCCGGTCCGTGGCCGGCGACCTCGAACTGGGGCAGGCCTTCGTGGAGATGGTCACCCCGTTCGTGTATCGAGAAGAGCTTCCCCCGCAGGCCATCGAGGAGGTTCGCCGGGTGAAGGTCCGCCTGGAGGAGTACGTACGAGCCCGGGGCAAGACGGGAACCGAGGTCAAGAGGGGGTGGGGCGGGATCCGCGACGTGGAGTTCGCCGTCCAGCTCCTCCAGATCGTCCACGGCCGTCGGGACGAGCGGCTCCGACAGCCGAACACCCTGCGCGCGCTCTCCGTCCTGGCCAGCGAGGGGTACGTGGCCGAGGACGACGCCGAGGCCCTGGCCCGCGCGTACCGGTTCCTGCGAAGACTGGAGCATCGCCTGCAGATGGTCCGCGACCTCCAGACCCATGAGCTCCCCGCCGACCGGGCATCGCTTGCCCGGCTGGCTCGCTCGCTCGATCTGGATGGACCGGACGAGCTGAAGGCCGAGTACGGCCGGCAGACCTCACTCGTCCGGGGGTTGCACGAGCGATTGTTCTACCGGCCCCTGCTCGAGGCCTTCGCCGGGCCGGCGGCGCCTCGGCCGGGTGTCGATCGCCCAGCCACCGAGGAGCTGCTGGCGGGGCTGGGGTTCCGTCAACCGA
>JBOGVH010000280.1:0-9901 GCA_050695235.1 Actinomycetota bacterium | reverse complement strand
CAACTGTCGAGAGCTGGCCTTATGACCATCGCCCCACATTTATCGGGATTCGTTGCCCACTTCTGGCTTAGAAATGCTGTCAAGCCCCCTTTCGCTGTATTAGTGATTCTTGACCATCCAGATGGTGGCCCGTGCGCTAAGGTGCCAGATAGAGAGGCGAGGGATCCGCGCCATGCCGCAGGTGCAAATCGAGATCCTCAAGGGGAGACCGGCTGCCGAGAGGCGACATCTCCTCGACGCAGTGCATGAAGCCTTGGTCCAGGCCTTCAGTATTCCCGAGGATGATCGCACCCAGCGCATCGTCGAACATGACTCAGAGAACTTCGAGATTCCTCCTGGAGCAAGTGAGCTGTACATGCTCATCGAGATCACGGCGTTTCCAGGCAGATCGGCAACGGCCAAACGGCGCCTTTACGAGGCGATCGTGCACAACCTGGAGACAGTGGGCGTCCCTGCCAAGGACATCTCCATTGTTCTTCACGAGCCACCCATGGAGAACTGGGGTATTCGTGGTGGCAAGCCGGCCAGTGACGTGGATCTCGGCTACCGCGTGGACGTCTGACTCTGCGGATGCCCGCGTACGGTTCGTTGCTGCGCGGCGCCACGTGCTGGGGCAGGGGCCGTCGATATTCGGCGCTGATCCTTCCAAGAACACCATCCCGCTTCGGGACCCTTGGCAGATCGTCTGGCGAAGAGGCGGCGTAGTGGAGATCCCCACTAGATTGCGCGCGGAGGCCCGATCGCCAATGAGAAGGAACGGCTGCAAGCGTGAGCAGCTCCGGCTGATCGCTTGACCGAAGAGCTCGGTCGCCTGCTACGGCCCAACTGCGGGAGAAATGGTGGACAAGGAGCGTCTACAGCGACGTTGGGGTGATGATCCAGAGCACGGTGGCGGGCCGGGAGGCGGATGGGTTCGGTGTCGATGGCCTGGTCGGGCGACATCCTGTATTACAGCCTGTGGGCCGGCCAGAGTGAGCTGCAGTTCATCCTCCCCGAGGGAGGGGGCCTCCGCTGGATCGACAGCATGGCGATCCCCGTGAACGCGGAGCATCCCGTGGACGCGGCTACGTTCATGGATTTCTACTATCAGCCAGAGGTCGCGGTGATGGTCACCGAGTGGGTGCTCACGATGCCGCCGGTAGAGGGAGTGCGCGATCTCGTGGTGGCCGACGGGGAGGCCGCCCTCGACCAGGGCTACAAGGGGTACGGGAACAAGCTCCTTGCCACCGCGGAGAATCGGTTCACCTTCCCGGACGACGAGGTACTGAACGCCACCACCTTCTTGCGCGACCTGAGGACCGACGAGGAGCGGGAAGAGTGGGACGCGATCTTCTCGCCGATCTCCCAGGAATGATGCCCTGAGGGCGATCCGCGCCTAGGTCCAGCGACAGCGGGCAGCCGCACTTGCGACCCGACGCGTCGACAACGGACGATGAGCACGTGATGGGAGCTTCGGAGGATCGATCGGGCCTCCTGATCCGTAACGCGCGAGTCTTCACGGCGGACGACGCGCGGCCGTGGGCCGGAGCGGTCGCCGTCGAGGGCGAGCGCATCTCGTGGGTGGGCGACGACGCCGATGCCCGAGAACATCTCGGGGCTGGGAGCGAGGTGATCGACGCCAACGGCGCCGCCGTGTTCCCGGGCTTCGTCGACGCGCATAACCACGTGCGACTGGGGTCGAACCCGGGCGCGGTTCAGCTCTCGGGCGCCGCCACGCTCGGTGATCTCCACGCCCGGCTCGCGGGATTCGCCGCGGAGCTCCCCGACGATGCGTGGATCGAGGGAGAGGGATGGAACTACGGGGCAGTCCCCGGCGGCGCACCCACTGCCGACATGCTGCCGGTGAAGGTGATCGGCCGCCGCCCGGCCTTCCTGTTCTCCTACGACGTGCACACGGTTTGGCTGAATCGCGAGGCGATGACACGGCTCGGGGTGACCACCGGCGTGGACGAGCTGCCGTGGGGCCGGCCCGAGTTCGATCCTCAGACTGGAGAGCCGACCGGGTGGATCCACGACTTCGCCGTTCGGGGGATCTCCGAGGACGGGCAGCGCGTGCTCGCGCAGCACCTGCCGGGCTTCAGCCCGGACGCGGCCTACGCTCGTCTGGCCGCGAGCCTCGACATGGCGACGAGGTTCGGCATCACGACGGTCGTCGAACCGCAGAACGGGCTCGACGACCTCGAGCTGTTCGTCCGCGCGCGGGAGGAGGGAACCCTGCGGTCCCGCGTGGTCGCGGCGATCTACTGCGAGCCGGGCACCACCAGTCAGCGGCTCGACGCGATCGAGGACGCTCGCCGAACGTACGACGACGACCGGTTCCACGTCTCGCCGATCAAGCTCTACATCGACGACGTGATCGAGCCGCACACGGCCGCGATGTTGGAGCCGTACGCGAACCAGCCGGACGTTCGAGGCGACACCTTCTGGGAGCCGCGGGAGTTCGAGGCGTTCCTGATCGAGCTCGAACGGCGTGGGTTCCAAGCGTTCACGCACGCGACGGGTGACCGGGGGATCCGCACGGCCCTCGACGCCGTCCAGCGATGTCGCGAGGCCAATGGCCCGGGCGACCGTCGCCACCAGATCGTCCACGTCGAGTGCGTGCACCCGGACGACCTCGGCCGGTTCTCCGCGCTCGGAGTCGTCGCGTGCATGCAGCCTCGTCATTGCGCGCCCGACATCGTGGCCGAGTGGCGGGAGAACGTCGGGCCGGAGCGCTCGCGATACGCCTGGCCGTTCCGCTCGCTGTCGGAGCGAGGAGCGGTCCTCGCGTTCTCATCCGACTGGAACGTTGCCGAGATGGACCCGATGTGGTGGCTCTACACGGCGGTCACGCGGGCAGCCCCGGACGGCACGGGCGCGTGGAACCTCGAGGAGCGGGTTGACCTCGCGACGGCGGTGCGCGCCGCCACGATCGGGAGCGCCTTCGCGAACTTCGCCGAACGCGACCGGGGCAGCATCGTGCAGGGGAAATACGCGGACCTCGTGGTCCTGTCGAGGGACCCGTTCGGGGTGCGGGATGCGCGCGACATCCTCGAGACGCACGTCACGCACACGATCGTCGGGGGGCGAGTGGTACACCGTGCCGAAGCGTAGCGAGGTGAATTCGGCCAGTGGTGCCTGTGCGGCCCGTGCAGATCAGATCGCGAAAGAGCTTCGCGGGGCCGAGAGCTACGGCACGACCACCGGGACCTCGTTCAGGTCGACCGATCCATCGGTCTCAACCGGCGGTTCGAGCGGGAGCCATAGCGAGAAGACCGACCCTGTCGGATCCGAGCGCTGAAGCCAGACGCGCCCGCCCAGCCCCTCGGCGGCCTTCCGGCAGATGTAGAGACCCATGCCCGCTCCCCCGACTCGCCGTGTGAGCGACTGGTCGACCTGATAGAAGCGCTCGAAGATCCGCTCCCGCTCCTCCGTGGCGATCCCGGGCCCCTCATCCTGAACCGAGATCCTGACTCCGGCCCCATCGATCCGCCCCCGGAGGGCGACGGTGCTCTCGGGTGGGGAGTACTTCACGGCCGTCCCCAGCATGGGGGGGACGGCCGCCCCAATCTTCGAGTCGGGCTGCCACATTGTCCCCCTCAGCCGGATGGTGCGAGAATCTCGGCCTCGTTCCGGACGAGGAGCGATCGGTTGGGTACCTCCATCACCGAGACCAAGCTGGACGAAGCCGCCCTCCGCGAACTCCGAGGATCCTTCCGTGGCCAGGTCATCCGACCCGGAGATCCCTCGTACGACGAGCACCGCAAGATCTGGAACGGGTCGATCGACCGGTCCCCCGCCCTCATCACCCGATGCGCGGGCGTGGCCGACGTCATCTCGGCCGTGCGGTTCGCCCGTGGCACCGATCTCCCTGTCGCGGTCAGGAGCGGTGGGCACAGCTTCCCCGGACTCTCGCTCTGCGACGGAGGGATGGTGATCGACCTCGGCCTGATGAAGGGTATCCACGTGGATCCGGAGGCCCGCACCGCGAGGGCCAAGGCCGGAGCGCTCCTCGGGGAGCTCGACCGGGAAACCCAGGCCTTCGGACTGGCCGTGCCTTCCGGGATCGTCACGCACACCGGGGTGGCCGGCCTCACCCTCGGCGGGGGCATCGGATGGCTGATGCGCACGTTCGGGCTCACGATCGATCAGCTCCTCGCCGTGGACATGGTCACGGCCGATGGCGAGTTCGTGAAGGCCAGCGAGGATGAGAACGCGGACCTCTTCTGGGCGGTTCGGGGCGGCGGCGGCAATTTCGGGATCGTCACCGAGTTCGAGTTCCGACTCAACGCGCTCGGCCCCATCGTGCTCGCCGGGCCGATCTTCTGGCCGATGGAGGAGTCACCGAACGTCCTGCGCTTCTACCGTGACTGGATCTCCGACGTCCCGGACGAGCTCACGACGATCGTGGTGCACCGGAGGGCCCCGCCGCTTCCCGTCATCCCGCCCGAGCTACACGGCGTGCCGGTGGTGGCGGTGACCTGCTGTTACGCCGGCCCCGTGGAAGACGGGGAGAAGGTGGTGCGTCCGATGAAGGGATTCGGGTCCCCGCTCCTCGACCTGTGCGAGCCGAAGCCGTTCCTCACCCATCAGGCCATGTTCGATCCCTCGTTCCCTCACGGATGGTGGTACTACTTCCGGTCCTGCGATCTGGCTGCCCTGACCGACGATGTCATCGACATCGTGGCCGACCACGCAGCTCGGATGACGTCTCCGCTCACGGCCTTCCCCATCTTCCACCTCGGAGGCGCGATCACGCGGGTGGGCGAGGACGAAACGGCCTTCAACGGCCGTGGCGCCGAGCACACGATCAACATCAACGCCACCACGGCAACGAGCGAGGGATTCGACGAGGAACGCGAGTGGTCGAGGAGCTTCTGGTCGGCCCTCGAGCCGTACCACACGAGCGTGTACGTGAACTTCCTGATGGACGAGGGTGAGGACCGGATCCGCCAGGCCTACGGAGCGCGGAAGTACGATCGCCTCAAGGCCCTGAAGCGCACGTACGATCCAAGGAACTTCTTCAAGCTCAACCAGAACATCCCGCCCGCCTAAGTCCGCCGCGATGTCGGCGGGCACGGCTACCGTGCCACCTCGTGCGGGAGATCGTCCTGCGGGATCCGCGCGACGGGTGGTGGTTGGTCCAGGTGCCCACCGGCCTGCGCGAACGGATGCGCGGGCTCCGGGGGCGCGATCGGATGGAGCCCTGCCGCGCGTTCCTCATCCCCAGGACGCGCTCGATCCACACGTTCGGCATGCGGTTCCCGATCACGGTGGCCCTGCTCGACGCGCGGCTGCGCGTGGTGGCGGTCCTGACGGTCGGACCGGCGAGGATCGTCATGCCGCGTCCCGGGGTCCGTCACGTCCTCGAATGCGGGTTGGGGGCGGACCTGCGTCCCCACGACGTGCTCAGGCTTG
Organism: Actinomycetota bacterium; assembly: GCA_050695235.1. Classification (GTDB taxonomy): domain Bacteria; phylum Actinomycetota; class UBA4738; order UBA4738; family HRBIN12; genus AC-69. The sequence continues at coordinate 4,504 of JBOGVH010000280.1, read as the reverse complement.
GATACGCCGGGCAGTCAGGAAAGGACCACGCGGATCAGGGCATAGATGGCCAGGGAGACCAGTGCCATCACCACGGGGAGGACCTGGACGCTCCATCGGACCCAGGCCGGAAGGGCCACCGGCACTCGCCGGGCGGGGTCGGGCGCGACGATCCCCAGGAACTCCAGCAGCGCCCGCATACCACTTCATCGGCGATAGCTCTTCCGGTCTGAAGCCCGCTCCGACGGGCTTCCGGCGGAAGCTATACTTCGGGGGCTGCCCCCCGGGCCGGGGGCGGGGGTGCCGTAAGCGCCCGGAGCCCCCATCGTCTAGCGGCCTAGGATTTCGCCCTTTCAAGGCGGCGACACGGGGTCGAATCCCGTTGGGGGCACACAACCGAAGACTCGCGGGTGTGGAGGAGCCTGGCCGTCCTCACCGCCCTGTCAAGGCGGTAATCGCGGGTTCAAATCCCGTCACCCGCGCTGGGAACGCCGGCGCTCGCGCCGGCGTGACCGTGTCGGGCCAGGTAGCTCAGTTGGCAGAGCACGCGGCTGAAAACCGCGGTGTCGGCAGTTCGATTCTGCCCCTGGCCACCAGGTCACGGCTGGGGCGAGACCATCAATTCAAGGTCTCGTGACCCCGGACCTCGGCCCACCGGCTGATGACCGACTGGTACAGCTCGGCCGAGCGCGGGAACTCCTGAGAAGAGAGAGCCTTCAGCACGGCCTGGATGTCGCGGGCGGAATGATCGTCGTCGAGCTCGTCCCATGTCATGAGGTCGCACAGGCCACCGTAGTCCAGCTCGAGCAGCGACCGGCGGTCGAAGGCCACGAGCCACTCATAGAGCTCGACGATCATGTCGGCCACCGGCCCCAGGTCCGTCCGCCGGAGCCCGGGGATGGCCCGCTCGGCCCGACGCGCCGCCCTGCGCACGGTGGTCTGGTAGCGGAGCCGATGGCGGCCGCCGCGCTCCTCGAGTCGCCGGTCGCCCTCCCCGAACAGCACGAACCACCTGACGGGGACGTGCCAGGGGCTCTGCATGATGAACGAGAGGGCCTTCGGATCCCGCCGGCGGATCCTGGCCAGCTCCCTGGAAGCCCGGCGGGCCTCCCGGTCGCTCACGAACGCGTCGCTCCCCTCGAACTGTGCAGCCTCGCGGAAGGACAACAGGCTGGCCAGCACCCGGAGCCTGGTCCGCCATGGGCACACGAAGTAGGCGCCCTTGTCGAGGCGGATATCGGCGCCGTCGGATTCCGAAGCTGCCAGGACCCCGAGGCGCCGGCCGCTCATCCACTGCCGGTAGGTGGGCCGCGGCCGTCGGAGCATCCCCCCACCAACGATGTACCGCTCCCACCGGGCCTGCTCATCGGGCGGGAACGCCTCCAGAGGCTGGAACGCGCGGAGGTAAGCGCAGGGGACCACGTCGCGGAGCAGCATATATGCTCTCGCACACCCGCCGCCGTCCGAAGGTCGGTGACCATGGCCATGCACGAGGACCTGCACGACGCCGCCCCGGTGCGGCTCGTCGCGCCCGACGGATCGGCGGTCGGCGACACCGACGTCGGTCTGAAGCCGGACGAGCTTCGCGACCTGTTGCGGCTGATGATCCTGTCCCGCCGACTGGATCGCGAGTGTATGGCCCTCCAGCGTCAGGGCGAGCTCACCGTGTACCCGCCGTTCGAGGGCCAGGAGGCGGCCCAGGTGGGAAGCGCCTTCGCCCTGGAGCCCGACGACTTCGTGTTCCCGTCCTTCCGCGAGCTCGCCGCGGCCATCGCCCGCGGCGTCGACGTCGTCGAGTACCTCCAATATCACCGAGGGGTCTGGCACGGGGGTCCGTACGACCCCATCGCCAGCCGGTTCGCGCCGATCTGCGTCCCGGTCGCCACCCAGATCGTGCACGCCGTGGGGTGGGCCATGGGCGCGACGTTCGACGAGCTGCCCGTGTGCGCCCTGGCGTACTTCGGCGATGGGGCCACCTCGGAAGGCGACTTCCACGAGGCGGCCAACATGGCCGCGGTGTTCGGCGCCCCCGCCATCCTGTTCTGCCAGAACAACGGGTGGGCCATCTCGGTCCCGCTCCGGGAGCAGGCGGCGGGGCCGATCCACGCGCGGGCCGAGGGGTACGGCATGCCCGGCGTGCTCGTCGACGGGAACGACGTCCTGGCCGTGTACTCGGTCACGAGGGCGGCGGCCGAACGGGCCCGGGCCGGCGACGGTCCCACGCTGATCGAGGCGTTGACCTATCGGATGGGACCGCATTCCACCGCCGACGACGCGACGAAGTACCGGAGCGCGGACGAGGTCGGGCTGTGGCGCGAGCGCGATCCCATCGACCGGTACCTGAAGCACCTGCTGGCCTCGGGGATTGCCGACGAGTCGTTCGTGGCCGATTGCGAGGACGAGGCGAAGGAGTGGGTGGCCGACGTTCGGGCCGGGATCACCTCCCTCGGGCCGCCGCCGCCCGAGGAGCTCTTCGCCTTCGCCTATGCGGAGCCGCCCGAAAGCCTGGAGCGCGACCGGCGATCGGTGACCGAGGACCCGGATGGCTGAGTACACGATGATCGCCGCGCTGAACGCCGCGCTCCGCGATGCCCTGAAGAACGACCCTCGGACGCTGGTGTTCGGCGAGGACGTCGGTGAGCTCGGCGGAGTGTATCGCGTCACCGAGGGCCTGCAGCGCGCATTCGGCCCGGAGCGGGTGTTCAACACGCCGATCGCGGAGGCCGGGATCGCCGGGATCTGCGTCGGCCTCTCGCTGGCCGGCTGGCGGCCCGTCGCCGAGATGCAGTTCGATGGGTTCTCCTATCCGGCGCTTGACCAGATCGTCAGCCATATCGCCAAGTACCGGACCCGCACGCGGGGCCGGACCTCGATGCCGATCGTCATCCGGATCCCCTCGTTCGGCGGGATCCGGGGCAAGGAGCACCACGGCGAGAGCCCGGAAACCTATTACGCGCATACAGCCGGGCTGAAGGTGGTGGTCCCATCGGGCGCGCTGGATGCCTACCGGCTCCTGGCGCTCGCGATCGCCGACCCCGACCCGGTGATCTTTCTCGAGCCGAAGAGCCGGTATTGGGCCAAGGAACAGGGCGAGCTCGCGGTGGACGGGCCGCCCATCGGCAGGGCGTGGATCCGGCGGGAGGGCGACGCCTGCACACTCGTCACCTATGGGGCCATGGTCACGCGATGTCTTGAGGCCGCCGAGGTCCTTGCCCGTGAACGCCTCTCCTGCCGGGTGCTCGATCTCCGCTCGCTCGTCCCCCTCGACCTCCACACGCTCGCCGAGTCCGTGCGGAGGACCGGCCGCGTCGTGGTGGTACACGAGGCGCCTCGCACGTTGGGGATGGGCGCCGAGATCGCCGCCCGGGTCATGGAGGAGGGGTTCGACTACCTGGAGGCGCCGGTCCTTCGGGTGACCGGCTACGACGTACCGTATCCGCCGGCGGCCCTCGAACAGCGGTACCTGCCCAGCATCGAGCGGATCACGGCCGCCGTGCGCACGGTGGTGAGCCACTGATGGCCGGGCGAGTCTTCGCCCTGCCGGACCTGGGCGAGGGCCTCGAGGAGGCCACGATCACCGCCTGGTTGGTGAAGGAGGGCGACCCGGTCTCGCTGAACCAGCCGATCGTCGAGGTGGAGACGGCCAAGGCAACCGTGGAGATCCCCTCACCCTTCGCCGGGACGATCGACCGGCTGCACGGGCAGGTGGGAGAGACGGTCAACGTGGGAGCGCCCCTGGTCACCTTCGAGGTCGAGGACGACGGGGGGGCGGTGGAGGAGGACGCAGGCCCGGCCACGGTGCCGGCCACCCCGGCCGTTCGCCGGCGGGCCAAGGAGCTCGGGGTGGAGCTGGGCGGGATCGCCGGATCCGGTCCGGGTGGACGGATCACCCACGAGGATGTGGATCGAGCCGCTCGGTCGGGCACGCCGGTGACGGCGGAGGTCCGCGCGCCCGCCGAGGAAGGACGGGCATCGCCGGGCGAGGGGATGGCTCCGGGCGTCGAGCCGGAGCAGCGTGTCGGAGCCCGGGCCCTGTGGACGATGATGATGCCCACCGATGCCGAGGTCAGACCCATCTCGATGATCCGGAGAACGATCGCCGAGAACCTCACTCGGGTCGTTCGGGAGGTGCCACAGGTCACCACGTTTCGGACGCTCGACTCCACGGCGTTCGAGGCGTTCCGTCGGGAGGCCGGCCTGTCGCCGCTCCCGATCGTCGTCCGGGCCCTGGCCGACGTGTGCAAGGACCATCGAAGCCTCAACGCGTCGTATATGGCCGAGCAGGGCGAGATCTGGCTGCACCGGCGGGTCCACGTCGGCATCGCGACCGACACCGAACGAGGGCTCCTGGTGCCGGTGGTTCGAGACGTCGGGGACCTGTCGCTGGGCGAGGTCGCGGCTGAGATCCAGCGACTGGGCTCGGCCGCGCGCGACGGCTCCATCCGGATCGAGGAGATGACCGGCGGAACGATCACGGTGACGAACACCGGGAGCTACGGCTCGGAGTTCGGCACGCCCATCATCA
>JBOGVH010000279.1:0-3460 GCA_050695235.1 Actinomycetota bacterium | reverse complement strand
GCGTCGGCTATGTGATCCTGTACGTCCGCGATCTGGAGGCATCGGCCGCGTTCTATCGGGACGTGGTCGGGCTCCTCATCAAGCTCCGCGACGCGGGATACGCGGAGTTCGTCACCGGCGAGACGAGGTTTGGGCTCCTCGAGCACACGCGCGCCTCCGCCCTGATCCGCCGCGAGCCCACCCAGGGGGGCCCGGCCGGCGAGGTCCTCTTCCTCGTCGACGACGTCGATGCCGAAGCCGAGCGGCTCCGGGGCCTCAGCGTCGAGTTCTTCTCCGGCCCGGTGGACCGACCGTGGGGGCACCGGACCCTTCACCTCCTCGATCCCGACGGGTTCGTGGTCGAGCTGGCCCAGAAGATCCCCCGGCTCCTGCCTCGCCATGGCTGACGTCGATGACCGGGCCGCGCGCCGAGGCACGTGGGCGGGCGGCGAGCTCGTGGAGGGGTTGGAGTGAAGGTGGAGATTCGGGACCATTCGGGCATCGTCGGAACCGTCACCTTGAAGGACGGTGTGGCCGTCGCCGATGCCAGCGCCATCGCCTTCCTCGAGGACCTGACCGTCGTCGAACCCGGCAACCCGAGGCCCAAGCTGCGCCCCTCCGACGGGAAGGACTATCTCGAGGCGCTCCCGTACGCGCTTCGCGGGACCTACCTGTGGGCCACCGCGCCCATGGAATAAGGATCACCCTGGCCGCCTCCACGGTCCCCGTGAGGGTCCGTGAAAGGATCCGATGCGGCCTACCGCGACGTCGTCTGGGTCTCGTCCTTCCGCCGACCCCCGCGACTATAGGTCTCCCTGCTCGAGGGGCGCAACGTGATGGCGCTGCGTGCTCTAGCAGGCGTGGCCCGACATCGCGCCCGAGAAGCTGACCGCGGCGGCGTTGCGACCCGCTGCCGCCGCGCCCCCCGGGTTGGATCCCGCAGCCCGCCGGGACCAGTGCTGCTCGCCGACCTCCACCTCGGCCAACTCGAACGTCGTTCGATACGGACCGAAGCTCACGTGCTTGTTCACTGCGTACAGGGCCTGCGGCGCGCACAGGAACAGGGCCAGCGCCTCGTCGAAGGCGTGGGCGTCGATCCTCTCGGCCACCTCGACGAGCTTCTGGCCGTCGGTCTGGGCGACCATCTCCGCGTAGAGTCTGTCGAACTCCGGCAACTCGGGCCCGGCCCGGAAGGCACCGTCCGAGCCGAAGAACTCGCGGTGGACGGCCGCCGGCGGGGCCTCGGAGGAGAGATCGAACCAGCCGAACACGAGCACGTCCCAAGGTGGCGCGAGTTTCTTCTCCACCAGCATCTGGGCCCCGGCGAGCAGCTTGCCCTCGGGGACCACGCTCACCTCGACGCCGATCCCCAAGGACGCCTCCACGTCGGACGCCACCAGCCGGGCGATGCCCTCGAACGGTCCCGGCGTGGCGACCCGCAGCGCCCGTCCCTCGGGCCAGTCGGCCTCCGCCATCAGCTTCCTGGCCCGCTCGGGATCGTGCGGATAGGGCTTCGCGTCGGGCGGGAAGCCGCTGCACCAGGACGGCGTCAGCGCGCAGAGCACGCTGCCGTGCCCGAGGAGTCCCTCGGAGACCACCTTCTGCCGATCGACCGCGAAGTTCAGGGCCTGGCGAGCCCGTCGGTCGGAGAGCGGCACGTCGGAGGGGTACCGGTTGATGATCCCCACCAGCACGCGGTTGGCGTCGGCCCGAACCAGCTCTGCGTGGTCAGAGGTGATGACGCGATCCGCGTCGGCGGGCGAGACCTCCGTCACGATGTCGACCTCGCCCTCGGTGGATATGCACAGGTCGAGGGCCTCGGCCGGGGAGAGGTCGCTGCGGAACACCACCCGCTCGAGCCTCGGCCCCCGCTCCGTGTTCCAGTGGTTGCGGTAGGCCTCCAGGACGACGCGGTCAGACCGATCCTCTTCCTCGATCAGCCACGCGCAGGTGAACGGGTCGGGGCGCATGATCGCGCACCGGGTGTGCATGGAGGAGTACCCCTCGGTGAGGACGAACGGTCCGGTGCCCCACGGGCCCGGCTGGTCGATCACTCACCAATGGCCTTCCCCGGTACCGAACTTGGCGTAGCCGAAACCGATCTCGCTCCAGAACCTGGAGCTGGCGATGTGGAAGCCCCGCATCTTCCCGACCGCCAGGCCATCCGGAGCCGGGAAGTGGAAGCGGACGGTGTGATCGTCGACCACCTCGCACTGTGACTCGGGCGGGAAGTTGAGCCACGTCCCTGGGGGATGCGGCGCCGCCCACCGCTGCATCTCGTCGAAGTTCTGCTTGATGTTGTGGGCGGTGAAGGGCTCGCCATCCTGGAACCGGACCTCCGTGCGGAGGTCGAGCTCGAGCGTGGTCTCGCCGATCCACCGCGCGTCCGTCGAGAGCGCGGGGACGATGCGCCCGTCTCGGTCCACGCGGATGGGCTCCTCCATGGTGTTCCAGGTGATGAAGAGCCAGTTGAGCGGGGACGGATCGACGACGTGAATCGTTCCGGTGGGAGCGCGCCATGACGAGTCGGTGGATGCCATTCTGTCCCTCCTGTTCACCCCGTCACCCCGTTTATACACCGCACCTTCAACGTTCGCTACGGGCCCTTGCCCAGGAAGCGTTCCGCCCGGCCGCGGGCTGAGGCCGTCCGGACGGGTGCAGCCGGATACGAGCCCCGTCCGGCCCCCGATGCGCCACCGTCATCCTGCCACTTCGCATGGGATGGTTCGGCAGACCTCGAGAACCTCTTCGTTGCTCGGGATCTCCCATTGCTGCCAGACCACCGCCCTTGCCGCATGGATCGCGCCGGCGTACGGTCGGGGCACGAGTCGAGGGAGGAGGCCATGAACGCCTTCATCGTCGATCTGGAGAACCGCCCCGGTGAGATGGCCCGGGTCACCGAGAAGCTCGCGGCCCGGAACATCAACATCCTCGTCTACGGGGTCGGCTTGGGCGAACGGTTCGGCCTGCCCTTCGTCTGCAACGACGAGGAGGGCGCCCGTCCTTGTGGCGATGATGCTGTTCCCGCCCCAGCAAAGCCCACGGCCGGGTCCTCTTAGCCTCGGCAACAACAGGGGAAGGATCGGATCGACGTGAAGGCGGCGATGCGTCCAATAGCGCGACCAGCACAACAAGTAGTCATCGGCCAGAGTGCTCGCGGGAGGACGAACTCATGGCACACAAGCTGAAGGTGCCCGGACCTCAGGGCGACAAGGAAACGGAGGTCACCCTCGATGTGAAGACGGCGCGACGCATGCTCGGATGGGTGAACTCAGCAACCCGACCCGAAGATCTCATGCGCCCGCCAGAGGTCCTGACGCATCTGCACGTGGAGTACCGGAAGCGCGGGTTCCCTGAGAGACATCCACTGGCCCATGAGGAGCAGGAGGAAGACGAAAAGAACGAAGAACGGCAGAAGCGCCCCAACGAGCAGGTTGCCGATGAGATCCTGAAGCGCCGGGACGAGAACCCGGTTTATGGC
>JBOGVH010000278.1:0-8379 GCA_050695235.1 Actinomycetota bacterium | reverse complement strand
GTTGGGATGCGCCCCGAGGGGTCAGGCCGGCGGGGGAGCGGGAAGAACCGGCTCGGACGGGCGGTACCGGGCCCGGTAGGAGGCAGCCATCGCCTCGAGCAGCGCTTCGTCACCCCCCGCCCACGCGCCGGCGCCGGCGACCCTCGGGCGGATCGACGCGGCGAGCTCGGCGGCGAGTCGCTCGCGGGCGGCCGGGACCAGGGATCCCCGCCGTTCGAGGAACGAGCGGATCAGTGAGTATTCGGATTCGGTGAGCGCTGCCGTGTCCAACGTCCGGGCGGCCACGAAGGAGTCGGGCGGGAGTGACACGGCGAAGGGCGCCGGGGCGGCCCGAAGTCGCGCGACCACCGTGCCACCGGCCAGGTCGCCGATCCGTTGGGACCGGCGGGTCAGGACGATAAAGACCGTTCCGATCGCGTAGAAGCCGGGGAGGAGGTCCACGATCCGCACGAGGTTCCTGATTACGACCTGCGACCATCCTGCGGGCTGCCCGTCCGCGCGCACCACGCGGATGCGCTGGGTGCGCTTGCCGGGGGTCTGCCCGTTCCACATCCCTTCGAATGCGAAGAAGTATCCCCAGAACAGGAGGAAGAACGAGACGAGGAGCATGGCCTGTGCGGAGGTACCCTGAAGGCCCAACCCGGCGAACGACAGAGTGAGCAGCAGGAACACGCCGGTCTGGATGGCCATGTCGATCGCGACCGCGATCATCCGCGAACCGAGCCCCGCGAGGTCGAGCGTGAGCGCGACGGCCTCCGGCGTGACGATCCGCTCGGGGCCTCGAGACTGCTGCATGTGTCCCTAGACTCCCTCCCGTGGACGTCGATTCCTTCATCGCCAAGTATCGGCCGGAATGGGATCGGCTGGAGGCGGCATCCGCCGGCGGGGGGCGTGCGCTGTCTTCCATGTCGGGGCCACAGATCGAAGAGCTCGTCCGCCTGTATCTCCGGGCCTCCGCGCACTTGACCGAGGCCCGGGCCCGGTTCCACGACCCGGCCCTGGAGATCTACCTGAACTCGCTCGTCTCCCGGGCCCACGCTGCCGTGTACTCGGCCAGGCCTCGAACCGTGCGCGGCTTCACTCGGCTGTTCGCGGTTCGCTACCCGGAGGCGCTTCGGCGCACGGTTCCCTACGTGCTGGTCGCGACGGCGATCCTCGTCGCTGTCGTCCTGGCCTCGTTGACCTGGGTGGCGAGCTCTCGGGAGGTCCAGGCGGGGATCCTGCCGCCCGGGGCGCGCGAGGCGATCCAACGATCCGGCGGCCGCGCCGGCGACCTCGGGCCGCCGGCGGGCCTGTCCACGCTGATCCTGTTCAACAACGTGCAGGTTGCGTTCCTCGCGTTCGCCCTGGGGATCACGTTCTGCGTGGGGACGATCTGGATCGTCGTGCGGAACGCGCTGCTCCTCGGGGTCCTGGCCGGCGCCTTCCAGGCCGTCGGCAACGGCGGGCGGTTCTGGTCCCTGATCCTCCCGCACGGCATCCTCGAGCTCATGGCCATCTGCATCTCCGCCGGGGCCGGCCTGCGGATGGGGTGGGCCCTGATCGATCCGGGGGACCGAACGCGTACCCGGGCCCTGCAGGAGGAGGCCGCAGAGTCGGTCGTCGTCGTGATCGGGGGCATCCCGGCGTTCGTCGTGGCCGCCCTGATCGAGGGATTCGTCACCGGGACCGCCGTGCCGGATGCCTTGGAGATCGGCATCGGCATCGCTGCGTCGGTCGGCTACGTGCTCTGGCTGGTGACGACCGTCCGCCGAGGCGGGCGGCTTGCTACAGGCGCCCTGCGCTCTTGACCCGGAGATATCGGTCGGCGACGGCGCCGGCCAGGCGTGTCGGCTGGCGATCCTCCACCATCACCCCCATCGCCCTGAGCCGCCTCGCCGTGCGCTCCCGGGCCTCGAGCGAGGCGGCCGCCGCGGCTCCGAGATACGCAGAGTCGTAGGAGCCGGGCGCCGCGTCTCGGAGCGCGAGGACCTCGGGGTCGATCACCGACGCCACCATCAGCAGGTGGTGGGGCAGCAGTACGGGGATCGCCGCGAAGAGCGACTCCATCGCCGACTCCTCGGCGAGCTCGGTGAAGAGTACGAGGAGCGACCGGCGCCGGTAGCGGGACAGCAGGACGCCGAAGGCCCCCCGATAGTCGGGCGCGTCGAGGGACGGCTGTATGTCGAACAGGAGGTCCACGATCCGCCGGGGCTGGGCTCGGCCGCCCTTTGGACCAAGGATGGCGGCGACGTGCGAGCCGAACGCGACCATCCCGACCTGGTCCCCCACCCGAGCCGCGAGCTCGGTCACGGCGACGGCGGCGTCGATCGCGTGCTCGAACCGGGAGACACCCTCGACGGAGCCGGCCATGGTCCTGCTGGAGTCGAGGAGCACCATGACGCGCTGATTGCGTTCCTCCCGATACACGTTCGTGATCGGCCTGGCCGCTCGAGCCGTCGCGGTCCAGTTGATCCGCCGGAACTCGTCGTCCGGGTGATACTCGCGGAGCGCGTCGAACTCCGTTCCCCCACCCCGGAACATCGACGATCGTTCCCCGCTCTGCAGGAGCCTGGCTCGTTCGACGCGCAGCTCCACCTCGGCCCGGCCGGGGAGCGCCGGGTACACCTTGACCCGATCGAGGAGCGGCAGCGTCGCCTGCCGTCCCCCCATGCCGAATGGCCCGAGGGTGCGGACGGTGACCGGACCCACCTGGAGCACCCCTCTCCTGGCCGGCGCGATGCGCGCCCCGAGCGTCAGCACCGAACGCGGCGCGACCGTGGCACGGTGGAACCTGGGGTCACGCCGGGCCGATGGGGGCGTGGCATCGCGCAGCGCGACGAGGAGCGGGCGGGCCAGGGGATTGTGGAGCTGCACCTGGATCTCCGCGTCGTGCTCGATGGTGACGACCGGCGGGGCCGCGCGGGCCGGTCTCAGCGTCCTGGGGTGGGGCGCGCGCGAGACATCGAACACGAACAACGCGAGCACCAGCGCGTTCGCCACGACGAGCCCGGCCCAGAACGGCACCGACGTCACAACGGCGACCACGCCCGCGGCCACGAGGCCGGCGACGACTGCGGCGAAGGCGAGACGCGGTGAGAGGTACACGTCAATCGGGGACGGAGACCCGGGCGAGCACTCCGTCGAGGATCGCGTCCGCGCTCGCACCTTCGAGCTCGACCTCGGGCCGCACCAGGACCCGGTGTCGCCAGGTCGGCTTGAGGAGGACCTTCACGTCATCCGGGGTGACGAAGTCACGGCCCGAGAGGTAGGCCCACGCCTTTGCCGCCGACTGGAGCATGGCCACTCCTCGTGGGCTGACCCCGAGCGAGAGTGACGGGCTCCTACGCGTCTCGGCCGCGAGGTCGACCAGGTAGGTCATGAGCTCGGGAGCCATCCTCACCGCGACGACGCCGGCGGCACCGGCGGAAAGGTCCGCGGGCCCTGCCACGGGCGAGACGCCCAGCGAGGCGAGGTCGTGGGGATCCTTGCCGGCATCGTGCATCCGAAGGATGTTCTTCTCGTCGTCGGGTCTCGGATAGTCGATGTGGACCTTGAACAGGAACCGGTCGAGCTGCGCTTCGGGGAGCGGATAGGTCCCTTCGTACTCGACCGGGTTCTGGGTCGCGACCACGAGGAACGGATCGGGCAGGGCGTGGGTTTCGCCCTCGATCGACACCTGTCGCTCCTCCATCGCCTCCAGCAGTGAGGCCTGGGTCTTCGGGGGCGTTCGGTTCAGCTCGTCGGCCAGCAAGAGGTTGGCGAACACCGGGCCGGGACGGAACCGGAACTCCCCGGTCTTGGCCTCGAAGATCACATTCCCGGTCACGTCGGAGGGCATGAGGTCCGGCGTGAACTGGATGCGTTGGAACCGCAGGTCGAGGGCCCTGGCGAGGGCTTTCACCATCAGCGTCTTGGCCACACCCGGGACGCCCTCCAGGATCACGTGGCCCCGGACGAGGAGGGCGGCCGTGAGGCTCCACAGCGCGGGCTCCTGGCCCACGACGGCCTTGCCCACTTCGGTTCGCACGGCCGACATCGCCGCTCTGGGATCGGTCATCGGCTCGCTCCTTCGGTGTGGCGCATGATCGTGGCAAGCTCGTCGCCGAGCGCCATCAGCTCCTGATCGTTGGTCGGGTCGGGGCCGGAGAGAGCCCGCTCCACGCGCTCGCGGGGAAGGTGGCTGGAGCGGGAGACGAGCTCGGCAAGTCGATCGGCCGCAACGTCGTGCGGCGAGCCGAGCATTCGGGCCAGGCGCGACGACGTCGAGCCTCGCAGCAGGCGCCCGCAGAACGCCGAGGCCCTGGCCCTGCGGTACAGACCGGCCGTCGCCCGCACCAGCTCGCTCGCCGGGATGGGGGCCAGAGGCTCCTCCAACGGGGATCGTCCGAGGCGTCGGGCTCTGGCGAGAGCGAAAAGGACAGCGGCGATCACGATCTCGATGATGACCAATTTGGGCGGGTCGGGCAGCAGGCCCCATAGCGACTGCCCTCTCGCACGGGGTGGGGCGGGGGGCCCGAACACCACGGGCCCTCCGCCCCCGAACAGCCTGAGCGCGAACACGGCGTTGTCCCCTTCGTCCAAGAGCTCGTTCGTGACGGTCGATGATCCACCGAGCAGGACCACCTCCCCCTCCCCGGCCTGAACGAGCAGCGCGTAGGAACCGCCGAGCCGAGTGAAGCATTCGACCGCGTCGGCGTTCGACGAGCGAAGGGTGAGGTCGCCGGAGTCCGCGACGATTCCCGCGACCCCGACCGTCTCCGGGGCAGCGCAGTTGGGCGGCAGCGTTCGAGCACCGAACAGGGCGACGGGATCACCGCCCTCAACGGACAGCAGCGGGAGGAGCAAGGATCCGGGGTCCGCGACCACGAGCTTCCCACCCGACCGGGCCCATCGCAGGAGGGAGGAGGCCTGCTCCTCGTCACGGACGTCCCGGAGCAGGACGAACGTCGCGGGAGGAGGCGGCGGTGACGTCTCGGCTCGGACGACGAGGCCGCTTTCGGAGAGGAACCGACGAAGAGCCAGGGTGTCGTCGGCGGTACGAGATGGCCCGATCAGCGCCAGCCCTCCGATGAAGGCGACGGCCAGGACCGCAATCAAGAGCAAGTCCTTCCTCCGGCTCATGAGGTCGCCTCCCGGTTGGCGGTCCGAAGAGCATCGACCTCCCCCTGTCCGGCGGGTGCTCCGCCGTACGCGACGCGTTCGAACGCCTCCGTCGCCTCCGCAACCGACGGATACACGGCGGGCATGGCCCGGGCCACCGCGGATCGGCACTCGCCCGCCGTCACGCCGGGGTCCGCGGCGACCACGCCGCGGGACGCGAGGGTCGCGACCAGTGCGTGGAACAACGCGCGTGTGGCTTCCCTGAGGTCTCCGCGACGGATGGCCTGCTCGGCCAGACCGTGCCAGTCCGTGGCGGCGAACGTCGGGTCGGCCGAGGAACCCGATCGCTCCGGCACCAGGTTCACTCCCAGTCTGCGAAGGACGAGCAGGATGATCACCGCGACCCCCAGAACGACGGACCATGCGATCAGGCTTCCGAACCCCCGGTATCGGAACAGCGGCTCGACCAGCGCCTGGAGCAGCCGAGCCACCGTCTCCTGGACGTTCCGTCCGAGCCGCTGGAGCCATCCGGGAGTGGCGATCCCCGCGTACGCGCGATCGAGGGCGGAAGCGACTGCGGCCCGGTCGGTCGCAGAAGTAAAGGCAGCCGATCGAACGGAAGCGGAGAACGCGTCCAAGTGCTGGGCGGCCCGATCGAAGTCCTCGGGCACCTCACCTCGCAGCCGATCGAGGAACGGGTCGGCCTCGATCCGGACCGTCTCACCCGGCAGGAGGAGTTGGACGGGCAGCCCGAGGCGCACGCGAACGGCATCCATGGCGCCGGGGGAGGGGTTCAGCGCGCCGGCCTCGGCCAGTTGCCGGGCCTCCTGGAGGCGTTCGAGGAAGTCGGCGCTCGTGATGGGCGCCGCACGTGGGGCCGTGACCGTGAGGGCGAACGACAGGAGAGGGATGGCCCCGATCGCCAGGGCCGAGATGCCGGTGCCTCGCCTCACGACGGGCGCTGAGTCCGAAGCTCCTGAGCCATGATCGAAAGGTCCAGGCCCTCCTTGCGGATCCGCTGGTCGAAGTACAGGAGGACCACGACGATGGTGACGAACGGCGTCGTGACGACGGACGCCGCGGCCGATCCCACGGCTCGCAGCAGCCAGCCCCAGGACCCCAGCCCGTAGGAGAGGGCTGTCGGGACGAAGCCGAGGATCGTGTTCGCTATTGCCGTCAGCACGATGGCCAACAGCCCGGTGCCGAAGATCTTCCAGAATGCCTTGGAGGTCAGCCCCCACGATCGCCGCAGCGCCCCAGTGCCACGGCCGTCCTCGACGACGACCACCGCCGAGCCGAAGGCCCATCGGACGTACACGAGGAGGCAGAGCACTCCTGCGGCGACGAAGAGGGGCACGGCGAGCGGCCACGCGCCGATCGCGCCGAGCAGTGCCGCGAAACCCCCCGCCGCAACGAGGATCCCGATCAGCGTCAGCGCGGTGAGCATGAGCACCCACACGATCGATCCAAGTCGTCGAAGGGCGAAAGAGTACACGGGGCCTACGGTGGGAATCTCGCCGAGGTACGCCGCCGCCACGGCTCGCACCGTCGCCCCTGTGAGGAACGGGCGGACCAGAAGGAACTGGAGCAATGCGAAGACCACCCCGAGCGCCACGTACGTGTCGGTCTGGCCCCGGGAGATGGTGGCCGTCTCCCCGAAACCGACGGTCGTCCCACCTGTCGTGAGAGCCAAGACCGCCTCCTCGACGAAGGTCAGGGGGACCGTCACGAACGCGACGATCGCCATCAGGGTCCGCCAGTGGATCCGATACAGCTTGATCGCGGCATCGAGCATCTCCCCGACCCTCATCGGCTGGAGGGGAACGGGACGGCCTCGGGCCCACCGGGTCTTGGGGAGGGGCGGAGCGGGAGGGCTCGTCCACGGGCCGGCAGGTGACGGCGGGGGTGGCGGGAGGGGGGCCACCCCCGAGGAACCCTCGGGCCGCAACGGATCGTCGACCACCTGCCACCTCCCTCCACGCACGATATCGGAGCTGCTCCGCCCTCGAGGAATCACTCGGTCGAGCCCCGACCACCCTTGAGACGAACGGGAAGGTATGGGTCACATGGGCGAACGGTTGTAAGTCCTTCGGGCCGAAAGTGGGCGCTAGCTGCGGGAATAGACCTGGTCGTCACGATGTCTTAACAATTGGCGCCCTTTACAAGGGGTGGGACCGCCCGTACCATGGGAATCGCGACGTGCCACCGGCAGCCCTCGTCTTGAGTTCCCCCTGCCGACGTACTATGTAAGGTCCCCGAGACCTCCCCGGAGCGGGGAAACACGCCCTGGGGAGATTCGAAGGAGGAGAGTGAAGGACTAGATGCCAGAGCCTGCCCGCCCGTTGGGCACAGACGACGCCGATGACCTCCGCCTGTACCTGGAGGCCGCGGCCCGAGAGCCACTCCTCACCAAGGAGGAGGAGGTCGAGCTCGCCATCATCATCGAGCACGGCAAGGAATCGGAGGACAAGCTCCGAGCCGGCCGCCTGCGCTCGGAGAAGAGCATCCTGAAGGCGCGCCAGGCCGTGAAGAAGGCCGAGGCCGCCCGGCAGCGATTCATCATGGCCAACCTTCGGCTGGTGGTCTCGGTGGCCCGGAAGTACCAGGGACAAGGGCTGCCGCTCCTCGACCTGATCCAGGAGGGCAACATCGGCCTGATGCGAGCGGTGGAGCTGTTCGATTGGCGCCGTGGGTTCAAGTTCTCCACGTACGCCACGTGGTGGATCCGCCAGGGCATCACCCGGGCCATCGCCGACCGGTCGCGCTCGATCCGTCTGCCGGTGCACATCCACGACCGGCTACGCAAGCTGAACCGAACCCGGTTCCAGTTCGCTCAGACCATGGGCCGGGAGCCCTCGCGCGACGAGCTGGCGAAGGCCCTCGACACCACGGTCGAGGAAATCGACGACCTCTCGGAGATGGGACGCCGAGAGCCGCTGTCCCTGCAGTCTCCCGTGGGTGAGGACACCGAGCTCGGCGACCTGATCGAGGAGGTCGACTCCGACGCCGCCTTCAACGAGGTCGAGGACGCGCTGCTCCGCGAGGAGATCGGCGACGCCGTGGAGCGAGTGCTCGACGAGCGCGAACGACACGTCGTCGCACTTCGCTACGGCCTGGAGAACGGGCAACCCCTGTCGCTTCGGGAGACCGGCAAGGTGCTCGGCCTCTCCGGCGAGCGGGTGCGCCTGATCGAGCGCGAGGCCCTTCGGAAGCTGCGCGACTCGAATCTGATCTCCACCGTGGCGCTGTAAGGCGCCACGCAAGCGTCAAAGGGGCCGGTCCGCGGACGCGGACCGG
>JBOGVH010000277.1:0-1784 GCA_050695235.1 Actinomycetota bacterium | reverse complement strand
GTGTCGCCCTATGAGGTCGTGATCATCGCCTCGATGATCGAGCGCGAGGCCAGGGTCCCGGAGGACCGGCCGCTCATCGCCGGCGTCATCTACAACCGCCTGGACCGGGGCATGGCCCTGGAGATCGACGCGACCGTCGCATACATCGACCCGGATCCCGCGAACGGGTTGACCGTCTCGGACTTCGAGATCCGAAGCCCGTACAACACGCGCCTGCGGTCCGGGTTGCCACCGACCCCCATCGCCAGCCCGGGACTGGCCTCGCTCCGAGCCGCGCTCGACCCGGCGGAGGTCGGCTACCTGTACTACGTGCTCTGCGGGTCGGACGGGCATCACGTCTTCAGTACCTCCTATGACCGGTTCCTGAAGGACAAGGCACGGTGCCTGGGGTGACCCGAGGAGATGGCTGACGCCGGCGCTCCGCTGCCGGCGCGGGGCTCCACCCGAATGGTCGGCATCATCGGGTGGCCGGTGCAGGAGACCCTGTCGCCGGTCATCCACAACGCGGCCTTCGCCGCCCTAGGCATGGACTGGGCGTACGTCCCGCTGCCGGTCGCGCCGGGCAACCTCGAGGCTGCGCTAGCAGGCCTGCCGGCCATGGGGTTCGCGGGGGCGAACGTCACCATGCCACACAAGACGGAAGCGGCGCAGGTGGTCCATGACCTCTCCGAGGACGCCGAACTGCTCCGCGCGGTCAACACGCTCGTCGTGGGTCCGGGCGGCTTGACCGGGCACAACACCGACGCGCCGGGGTTCGATCGGTTCCTGCGACGCGATGCCGGATTCGACCCGGAGGGGAGCTCGGCCCTGATCTTCGGAGCCGGAGGGGCGGCCCGGGCCTGCACCCTGGCGCTGACCCGCGCCGGCCTGGGGGATCTGACCGTTGCGGCACGCGATCCCACCCGGGCCGCGACGATCCTGGCGATGATCGAGGGGCTTCCCTCCGAGGTTCGGGTGGTCTCCTTCGAGGAGGGGACGACGGTGGACGCCGATCTCGTGGTGAACGCGACGCCGCTCGGCGCCGCCGGAGAGACGGTGCCGCACCCACCGCTTCGTCCGGGGATGCTCGTGGTCGACCTGCTGTATCGGCCGAGCGTGACACCGCTCCAGGCGGCGGCGAAAGCGGCCGGCGCGTCCGCGTTCGGCGGCTTGGGGCTGCTCCTTCACCAGGCGGCGCTGTCGTTCGAGCTGTGGACCGGGCTGGAGCCGCCGCTGTCGGTCATGTCGGCCGCAGCGCTGGCCGAGATGGCGGACACCAACCCCACCGGGTGATGTCCCCCGCCGCCCGTTCTCAAGTCCCCCCACCGCTGCCCCGATAGCAAGGGAGCAGTCTCCATGGAAGAGTTCTCCGCCCTCGCGGCACGGGTTGCGGCCAGCATCGTCGAGCTGCGGGGCTGTCTGATCCTGTCCAGGGACGGCTTGGTCCTTGGAGCCTTTCCGGAGGGTGAAGAGGGCCTCGTCAAGCCGGCCTGGCTGCGGTTCGCCGTCTTGGGCGAGCCGGAGAAGGGGTTCATCGAGTTCGGCGACGAGATCTGGACGTACGTTCGACGCGGACCCTACGCCGCGTTCGCAGTCAGTGGGCTCGGCGTGCGCCCGGGCCTGCTCATCGACCAGCTGGACCAGATGCTGTACACGGCCGAGGAGGTCCGGGCCAGGCGCGAGGCCCTCAAGGTTCCGGAGGTCCCACCGGCGCCGAGCGGAAAGCCACGAACGTCCCTCCACCCGGAGGCTCGGCCGTCGGTGCCCACGCCGGCCCCGGTGACCCCGCCGGCCCGGGCCACCCC
>JBOGVH010000276.1:0-3089 GCA_050695235.1 Actinomycetota bacterium | reverse complement strand
GACTATGGGTGGGTGAGGTCCACCTGGACGGGCCCGCGGATCGGATCCTCGATGTCGAAGAACTCCCGAGGCGTGAACCCGAAGACCTTCGCGACGACGTTCGACGGCACGGCCTGGATCCGCGTGTTCAGCAGCATCACCTGGTCGTTGTAGAACTGCCGGGCGTAAGCGATCCTCGACTCGGTCCCCGTCAGCTCCTCCTGGAGGGCCAGGAAGTTCTGGCTCGCCTTCAGCTCGGGATAGTTCTCCGCCACCGCCATCAGGCGCCGGAGCCCGGCAGTGAGCTGGTTCTCGGCCTCCGCCTGGTCGCCCACGGTCGACGCCCCGATGGCCTGGGAGCGAGCCTCCGCCACGTGCTCGAACAGCTCGCGCTCGTGCGCGGCGTAGCCCTTCACCGTCTCCACGAGGTTGGGGATGAGGTCGTACCGTCTGCGGAGCTGCACGTCGATCTGCGACCAACCGTTGTCTACCCGGTTTCGCAGCGAGACCAGGCGGTTGAACAGGTAGATGGCGTACAGGAGGACGAGCACGACGAGGGCGACGGCGATCCAGAGTGCCGACATGCACCTATCGTAGCGCCAGGGCCTCCCGATACACGGCCTCGATCTGCCCGGCGACGGCCGCCCAGTCGTACCCGGCGGCCGTCGTTCGGCCGGCGCGGGCCATGGTCCGTGCCAGCGCGGGATCGTCGAGCACCTTCGCCGCAGCGTCGGCCACCGCGCGCGGGTCGCCCGCCGGCACCAGGAAGCCCTCCCGCCCGTCGCGCACGATCTCGTCGTAGCCGGGGATCCGACTGGCCACGACGGGGAGCCCGCCGGCCATTGCCTCGAGGAGGACATAGCCGAAGCTCTCTCCGCCGACCGAAGGCGCGACCAGCAGGTCACAGGCCGCGTAGTACCGAGGGAGCTGGTCGTGGGGCACGGTACCGAGCATCGTCACTCGGTCGCGCACCGACGGCTTCAGGCGCTCGGCCGCCGCCCGTTCCTCTCCGTCGCCCGCGACGATCAGCCGGAGGTCCGGCCGTCCCTCCGCGAGCAGGCGGAACGCCTCCACGGCAACGGGGAATCCCTTGCGTCGGTGGAGCCGCCCCACGAACAGGAGCCTGCGCCCTGGACCGAGGTCGGCGGGCTCCGCCTCGGCGAAGGACCCGACGTCCAGCCCGTTCGGGACGACCCGGAACTCCCCTCCCAGCCGCGCGCGGGCGAAGGCCGCCGCTCGCTCGGACACGGCGATCCGAACGGCGATCCTGCGGGCCATCCTTCGCAGCACCGGCGCGGACAGATCGAACAGTAGGGACCGTTCCGCTCCCGAGTGGAACGTTGCCACCACCGGAGCGTGCGAGGACAGCGTGGCCCACATCGAGGTGCTCGGAGTGAACGGCTCGTGCGCATGCACGACGTCGGGCCGGAACGCGAACAGCAGCCGGCCAACCGGTCGCACCGACCAGGGGCGAGGGTCGATCGGGGCGGTCGACCGGTTGTACGGCACCTCCACCGGTCGCCCCACCGCCCGAACCCACGGTTCGGCCGGCCGCTTCCGGGACGGCGTTAACACGAGCACCTGGTGCCCACGCCCTAGGAGCCGCTCCCCCAGCTCCCGGACGTGCACCTGGACACCGCCCGGGGAGTCCCAGGCGTAGGGGCAAGCCAGGGCCACCCTCACCGGTCCCGGCCGTCCCTCCCGCCGGGCCCGAGCCGCTTCTGCCATGCCGGCTGGAACATGTGCCAGTCCACCGGTCGCGCCGCGATGGCGCGTTCGAACTCCGCGGCCATCCTCCGCGTGAGTGCGGTCACGTCGGTCCGCATGTCACCGGTCCGCTCGATCTCCAGGGCGGCGCCGACCCGGATCTTCCATCCGTTGTCGGTGGTCCACACCGGACAGACGAGCAGCGGCGCTCCGGTCGACAGCGACAGCAGCGCCGGCCCGACCGGGAGCTTCCGGGGCCCACCGAACATCTCCACCTCGACCCCTCGCCCGGTGAGGTCCCGGTCCGCCACCAGGGCCACGATCCAGTTCTGGCCGAGCAGCGCGCCGAGCTGCTGCCCGACGTGCCCGTCCTTGGTGAGCGGGATGATCTTGATCCCCAGCGCCTCGCGGTGTTCCAGGAACAGCTCGAACAGCTTCCTCGGCCGCAGCTCCTCGGCCACGGACGCGATCCGATAGTCTTTGGCCGCCAGCCATCGCCCGGCAACGTCCCAGTTCCCCATGTGGGGCAGGACCGTGATGCAGCCCTTGCCACCTTCGAGGGCCCGGTCGATGTTGTCGATCCCCTCCGTGATCGTGCGCGCATTCAGCTCGGCGATGGGCAGGACCCGGGCCCGAAACGTGTCGAACCAGTACCTCGCGTAGAGCGAGAACGCCTCCTTCGTGACCGATACCACCAGGTCGGACCCGGGCTCCCGCCCCAGGACCATGGCCTGGTTCGCCGCGACCGTGGCCCGCACACCTGGGAGCAGGCGGAACGCCAGGCGCCCGAAAGCATCGAACGCACGGCGCCCCGCTCGCTCGGGCAACGTCCTGGCCAGCCAGGCGACCAGGCGGAACGACCAGAGGGCCAGCAGCTCCTTTGGGGTCTCGAGTCTCAGGCCCGTTCCTCCTTCGCCACCTGGCTGGTTCGCACCAGCGCCGCGAGCCCCATCACCGATGCCAAGGTCCACAGCGCCAAACCGAGCCCATCGACGAGGAGGCCGGCCGAGATCAACCCGTAGCGGAGCCCCCGCGTGATCGAGCTCTCGCCCACGCCGTAGCCGAGCGATGCGCCTCGGGCGCGGACGTAGGACGCGAGGAAGCTCGCTCCGAGCGCCACGAGCGCGCCAACCGCGATCCACGGGTCCGTGCCCCGGTATGCCCAGGCGATGGCCGCGAGGATGGCTCCGTCGTACGCGCGATCCACGTACGAGGCGACCGTTCGTTCGAGCATCGCCCCGGGACCGAGCATCATCGGATCGGCCGCCAGGAGGATGACACCGGCCGCCAGCGCCCCCAGGCCCGCACCGATCGGCCGGCAGGCGAGCATCTGCCAGGTCGCGATCCCCACCGCCCCCGCCGCCGCGATCGCGACCAGCACGTATGCCACGCGCCTTCTCGAC
>JBOGVH010000275.1:0-9941 GCA_050695235.1 Actinomycetota bacterium | reverse complement strand
CCGCCGTGGCCACCACGAAGCCGTTCTCGTCGACATCGATGACCGCTCCGGGCCGGCCAGCCCCCTCGACCGCCTGGGCTTGGAGAACCTTCAGGGGGCGGCCCCGGAACGTCGCGGCGGCCCCGGGGTCGGGCGCGAAGGCCCGCACCCGGTTGACCAGCTTGCGAGCCGGCTCGCTCCAGACCAGCCGGCGGTCGGCAGGCCCGAGCTTCGGCGCGTACGTGGCCAGGGAGTCGTCCTGGGGGATGGGGGTGGTCCGTCCCGCCGAGAGGTCGTCGAGGGTTTCGACCAGCAGGTCGGAGCCGATCCCGGCCAGCCGAGCCCCGAGCGAGCCGCTGTCGTCGTCCTCACGGATCGGCTCCGCACGGTGGCGAAGGATCGGGCCGGTGTCCAGGCCCGTGTCCATACGGATCGTGGTGACGCCCGTCCGGTCCATCCCGAGCAGCAGCGCCGTCTGCACGGGGCTCGCTCCACGGAGCATGGGAAGCAGTGAGAAGTGGACGTTGACCGGCGCGATCGTGGGAATGTTCAGGATGGCGGCCGGCAGGATCTCGCCGTACGCCACGACGGCAAGGACATCGGCCCCCGCCCCAGAGAGGGCATCGAATCCCGGCCCCGACTTCACCGTCTCCACCTCGACGAATCGCAGGCCGAGGGTCCTGGCCGTCGCCGCGACCGGGGTCGGCGCGGGCCCCTGCCCGCGTCGCCCAGGTCGCGGCACCCGCGTCGCGACCGCGACGACGTCGTGTCGCGACCGCCCCAGGGCCTCGAGCGAGGGGACGGACCACGGGTCGTTCCCCAGGAAGGCGACGCGGAGAGCGCGCGGCTCGGACACCGCGCGAGGATACGGCGGTCCGTTCAGGGCGTGGGCGAACGCTCCTCCTGCTGCCTCACCTCGTGCTCTCGGAGCATGCGCATGACCTCGCGCCGCCCCTCGGGCGGGAGCCGGTCGATATACAGGACTCCGTCCGTGTGGTCGGTCTCGTGTTGGAAGATCCGCGCCACCAGTCCCTCACCCATGAGCTCGAGGGGACGCCCTTCCACGTCCAGCCCGCGCACGGTGGCCCGCAGGGAGCGGACCGTGGGATAGAAGGGCCCGGGGATGGACAGGCATCCCTCATCGCGGCTCTCCTCGCTCTCCAGGTCCGACAGCTCCGGGTTGGCCACGGCGCCCGTGTTCCCCTCGCCGTCGTCGTAGACGAAGAGGTGCAGCGACACCCCCACCTGGGGCGCCGCCAGGCCGACGCCGGGCGCGGCGTACATCGTCTCGAACATGTCGTCCACCAGCCGGCGGAACGATGCATCGAACCGCTCCACCGGACGAGCCTTCTCCCGGAGGACCGGGTCACCCAGCTTCCTGATACGAAGGACGGCCATCGTGGTCCGGTTTCCTCAGAGGTGGGGCTCGGCCTCGACCCGGGTGACCACTCCCCCTTCCGCAAGGGCTCGAATCGTCCGGCTGAACGTCCGGATGGCCCCGGGATCGAGCGCGACCAAGCATACCGTCTGCCCCTCGCCGCTCGACGACAGGAGCGTCCTCGGCTCCAAAGCCGCGAGCTCCTCCGCGAGCCGGTCGTCCCCGGTCACGCGGAACACCGGCCACCCGGCGGGGAAGCCCGCGTCGGCCCGGCGGGGCAGCTCGCTCCGGTGGAACCGATCGGGGTTCCCCGAGACGAGGGACTGGACCGCGGGATCGCCCGGGTGGCGGGTCTGCACGATCACGCGACCGGACGGACGGGCCCATGCCGCCACTTCCATCCACGTGGCCAGGGCTCGCTCCCGGGCCGCCAGGCCTGGTCGTCGACCCGCCTGGTCGGCATCGAGGATGGCCACCAGCTGCAGGTCCAGGGGACCGAATTCCTTCACCGCTTCCACCCCCCCCACCCTCACTTCATGGGCCCTGGGAGATCCGGGGTGATCGTCAGAGCCCGTTCGGCGGACCGGCACCCGGGCCACCGCGCGGGCCCACTCCTCCACCCGCTCGGCCCCTCCCCGGGCGATGCCGAAGTCGGCGGCCCCGCAGTTCGCGCACGTGCCGTTCGCTCCGCACACGGCGCATCGGACCGCCCCCCCCTGCAACCGGAGCACCCCTCCACAGGCGGCACAGGCGGCCGGTTCCCCGCACGCGCGACACACCCGCGCCACGCCGTAGCCGGGCAGCGGTTGGAACAGGAACCCGCGATCCACCTCCTTCAGCGCCGAGACCAGGCGGGGCGCTCGTCCCTCCGGGCCGGGCCGGACCACCTCGACCGGCGGCCACCGCCTGACGGGGGGACTCACATCAACGGCCCCCGACGACACGGCCTCCCCCGACGGGCACAGGGCCGCCATCGCACAGACGGCACCCGAGTGCCGGGCCCGGGCCAGCGCGACGTCGCGGACGTGGTAGTACGGCGAACGCTCCTCGCGGTGACCGGCGTGACTCTCCCGGGAGACGTACAGGAGGCCGAGGTTCACCGTCGGCGCGAACACGGCGGGGCGGGTCCCCACCACGACCGGATACGCGCCGGCTGCGATGTCGAGCCACATCCGGTACCGGGCCCGCCGGCTCCCACCCGCGAACAGCGCGGCGCGTTCGCCGTATGCCTCCAGGATGGCCGAGGCCGTGGCCGGGAGCGGCTCCAGCTCGGGGACGAGGACGATCGCGCTCCGTCCTCCGGCGAGCGCCGCGCCCACCGCTTCCATGGCCACTCCCTGCTCGTCCTCCGGTGCCGGACGCACCACGAAGGCGCCGGCGCCGCCGTGGAGCGCGGCTAGCATCTGCGACCCGGCCCGGTAGGTGGGGAGGATGCGCGCGGGGTCGGGGTCGGGGGCGGGGACGGGAGCCGATGAGCGGTGCGGCCCCGAGGTCTCCTCCGAAGCGACACGGGGGGGATAGGACCGTGCGATCACCGAGGCGAGTGGCGCCACGTACCGCTCGCTCACCCACCGCAGGACCTCGAGCGTCGACGGATCGAAGAATCGGACGGATGAAACGGCCTTCTTCACCGGGAGCATCCGTTCCGGCACGTCCTCCGTGGGCCCCAGCACCCATCCCCGGACGAGCCGGCCGTGGAACGGCACCTGGACCAGCGAGCCGATCCCGGCGGCCAGGCCCTCGTCGAGCTCGTAGGTGAACGGGCGATCGAGCGAGAGCACCGGACGGTCGACGCAGATGTCGACGGCTCCCGAGAGGATCCGTTCGTCCGCTGAAGGGCTACTCGAACGCGCGGCGGAGCTCGTCTGCGCGGTCGGTCGCCTCCCAGGAGAACTCCTTGCGGCCGAAGTGACCGTAGGCCGCCGTCTCCTCGTAGATCGGCCGCCGGAGATCGAGCTGGCGGATGATCGCTGCCGGCCGGAAGTCGAACGCGTCCCATACGAGGTCGACGATCTGCTCCGGGTCCACCCGCTCGGTCCCGAACGTGTCGACGGCGAGCGAAACCGGGTGCGCCGTGCCGATCGCGTAGGCCACCTGGATCTGGAGCCGGTCGGCGAACCCCGCGGCCACCAGGTTCTTGGCCACGTACCGGGCCATGTACGCGGCCGACCGATCCACCTTCGTGGGGTCCTTTCCCGAGAAGCAGCCGCCCCCGTGGGGGGCCATGCCGCCGTAGGTGTCGACCATGATCTTGCGTCCGGTCAGCCCGGTGTCGGCCTTGGGACCGCCGATCTCGAACCGGCCGGTGGGATTGACCAGGATGCGAACGCCCTCGGCGTCCAGCTCGAACTCGCGGAGCACGGGGTCGATGACCTCGGCCCTCACGTCGGGCGCGAGGAGGGTGTCGACATCGACCTCTTCGCGATGCTGAGCGGAGATGAGAACGGTGTCCACCCGGACGGGCATGCCGTTCCGATACTCGATGGTGACCTGGCTCTTCCCGTCCGGACGCAGGTACGGGACGACCCCCGCCTTGCGCACATCGGCCAGGCGTTTGGTCAGCCGATGGGCCATGGCGATGGACATCGGCATCAGCTCGTCGGTGTCCCGACACGCGTAGCCGAACATCATGCCCTGGTCGCCTGCCCCGAGCGTGTCGAGATCGTCGCGCGACCCTTCCACACGCTGTTCGAGCGAGTGCTCCACCCCCCGGGCGATGTCCGGCGACTGCTCCTGAATCGACGTGAGCACCCCGCACGTGGCCCCGTCGATCCCGAAGTTCGCGTCGGTGTATCCGATCTCCAGGACGGTCCGGCGGACCACCGAGGGGATGTCCACGTACTCGGACGTGGTGATCTCTCCCGCCACCATGACGATCCCCGTCGTGACCAGGGTCTCGCACGCCACCCGTCCCTCCTCGTCAACGGCGAGGATCGCGTCCAGCACGGCGTCGGAGATCTGGTCGGCGAGCTTGTCGGGGTGCCCTTCGGTGACGGACTCGGAGGAGAACAGGTACCCCTTGCGCATCGCGCGGAGTATATCCGGCCCCACGGACGCTCCCCGCCCTACCGCGACAGCAACTTGGTCAGACGGTCGCAGACCGCCGCCGCGAGCTCTGCCTTGGTCCACTTGCGCAGAGGTTCGTCGTCGCCGGTCCGCGACAGGATCGCCGCGTGGTTGGACTCCGAGCCGAACCCGGTCCCCTCCCTGCCCACCTCGTTGGCCACGAGCAGGTCCAGACCCTTGGCCACGAGCTTGGCCCGGCCGGCCGCTTCGACGTCATCGGTCTCGGCGGCGAAGCCGACCAGGACCCGGTCCCCCTTCACCTCGCCGAGCTCGGCCAGGATGTCCGGGGTGGGGACCAGCTCGAGCCGCGGTGGCCCCTCCTCCTTCTTCAGCTTGCCGGGCGCAGCCTTCCTGGGACGGAAATCGGCGACGGCGGCCGCCATGATGACCGCGTCAGCGTCCTCGGCGGCCTCCAGGACGGCCATCCGCATCTCCTCCGCCGTGGCCACCCGTACCACGCGCGGGCCATCCGGAGGCTCGACCGTCCCCTGCCCCACCACGAGCGTCACATCCGCCCCCCGGCCGAAGGCCTCCCGGGCCACGGCAAAACCCATCCGTCCGGAGGACCGATTCCCCACGAAGCGCACCGCATCGATGGGCTCCCACGTCGGCCCGGCCGTCACCACGATCCGCCTTCCGGCGAGGTCCCGGCCTCGGGACGCGACGTCCTCCAGCGTCGCCAGGATGTCCTCGGGCTCGGCCATCCTGCCCACGCCCTCGTCTCCCACGGCGAGCGGCCCTCTGGCCGGTCCGACCACGACGGTCCCGCGTTCCTGCAGGGCACGAACGTTGGCCTGGGTGGCAGGGTGCTCCCACATCCCGCTGTGCATGGCCGCTGCCACGACGAGCGGGCAGGTCGCCTCGAGGAGGGTGGACGTGATCAGATCGTCGGCGATCCCCCCGGAGAGCTTGGCGATGACGTTCGCCGTGGCCGGCGCGACCACGCAGACGTCTGCTCCGCGCGCCAGGCGGACGTGCAACACGGAGCCCGGCTCCTCCCACACCTCGGTGTAAGCCGGTCGACCCGAGAGCGCGGCGAACGTGTCGGTCCCCACGAACCTCGTTGCCGACGAGGTCATCACCACTTGGACGGTCGCCCCGGCCTGCGTCAGCAGGCGCGTGAGGATACACGCCTTGTACGCGGCGATGCCGCCGGTGACGCCGAGCAAGACCCGGCGTCCCGCGAGCGGGCTACTTGATCCCAACCCCTTCGGGGCGCTCGGCCTGGATCTTCCCCTTGGAGATCTCCTCCAGGGCGATGGACAGCGGCTTGTTCTGGAGGCCGCCCGTCTCGACGAGCGGCGGCACGTACTCGCCCCGGCCCTCGCCGAGCTGGTTGTAATAGGAGTTGATCTCCCGAGCCCGCCTGGCGGCCAGGATGACCAGCGTGTACTTGGAGTCGACCTGGGCCAACAGGTCGTCGATCTTCGGTTCGATCATGGGTGCGCTCGTCCTTCAGCTCGTGGTCCGGGACGCCTGGATTATAGCCTCGACCTGCGCCGTCGCCTGGTCCAGGCGATCGTTCACCACGACGTGGTCGAACTCCGGCTGTTGGGCCATCTCCGCCCTCGCGGTGGCCAGACGAAGGGCCAGTCGGGCCTCGTCCTCGGTCCCCCGGCTCCGAAGGCGTCGCTCCAGCTCCTCCAGCGACGGCGGGGCCAGGAAGATCAGGACCGCCTCCGGAACCCGCTGCCGGACTTGGCGAGCACCCTGGACGTCGATCTCCAGGACCACGTCCCGGCCGGCGGCCAGCGCCTCCTCGACCGGCAGGGCCGGCGTGCCCGACCGATGGCCCACCACGTGGGCCCACTCCAGCAGCTCTCCCCCGGCCACCAGGTGGTCGAACTCCTCGTCGGAGACGAAGCGGTAGTCGATCCCCTCCCGCTCGCCCGGACGCGGCGGTCGCGTGGTCACCGAGACGGACGGGTGCAGCTCGGGACGGCGTTCCAGCAACCGCCGGACGACGGTGCCCTTGCCCACCCCGGAAGGGCCGGAGATGACGAACAGGGTTCCCCGCTCGGCCAGGGCGAGTTACTTCTTGGCGAACTCGCCGAGGAGGGCGTCCCGCTGCTTCGCCCCGAGTCCGCGGATCCTTCGGCTGGCGGAGATGTCCAGCTTCTCCATGATCTTCCGTGCCCGGACCTTCCCCACGCCGGGCAAGGACTCGAGCACCGTGGACACCTTCATCTTGCCCACCGTGTCGTCGCCCTCCCTGGACAGCATGTCCCGAAGGGTGAGCTTCCCGGACTTCAGCTGACCCTTGATCTCCGCGCGCTTCCTCCGGGCCTCCGCGGCCTTCTCCAGGGCCTGCTTCCGCTGTTCATCGGTCAGGACGGGTAGGGGCATGACGAGGCTCCTTTGCTCGGTCCGGTCGGAAGTCTCGGAGTATAGACACGCCCTCTCTGGCGCAGCAACGCGAGCGTACCGCCTCACCTGCGGTTTCGCCTCGCACCGGCGACTCACCAACCGAACGTCAGCGGATCGTCGCCAGGATGGTCCTCGCTGCAGCCGCCGGGTCGTTCGCCTCGGTGATGGCACGGCCGATCACGAGGTAGTCGGCGCCGGCATCGAGCGCCTCCTCGGGAGTCAGGATCCGAAACTGATCGTGACCGTTGGAACCGGCGGGACGGATGCCCGGGACGACCAGACAGAACTCCTCACCGGTCACCTCGCGGACCACCGCGACGTCCTCCCCCGACACGACGGCGCCCGCCGCCCCGGCGGCCCTGGCCTCGAAGGCCAGCGACGCCGGGGACGCCAGCGACTCGCCCGAGAGGCTGGACAGCACGGTCACGGCCGCCACCGCGGGCGAGAGGTGACCGGCCTCCTCCGACCCTTGCGCAGCGCCACGGACCGCGGCCGCCATCATGGCCTCACCTCCCATCGCGTGCACCGTGAGCATGGCCACGCCCAGGCGGGCGGCGTTGCGGGCCGCCCGCTCCACGGTGGTCGGGATGTCGTGCAGCTTCAGGTCCAGGAATACCGGGGCGATCGACCGTATGCGCACGACGGATGCAGGCCCATGCGCTGTGAACAGCTCCAGTCCGACCTTCACCATCCCCGCGGCCGGCCCCACCGCACGGGCCAGGGACTCGGCACGCCCGAGATCCGACACGTCGAGAGCAACGACGAGTGGATTCTCCGGCGATGGGATCACGACGCCGACGCACCTCGAGCGTGCCGCTCGCCCGTCAGACGCATCTGCTGGCGCAGATCCTCAGGAGAGGCCAGGCCCTTGGCATGCAGATACTGGGCGATGCCCTGCGCGATCTCCGTGGGGGCCGAGGGGTTCACCATGAGCGCGGTCCCCACTTGAACGGCCCACGCTCCGGCGAGGAGGAATTCCACGGCATCCTCCGCCGTAGCTATGCCGCCGACGCCCATGACGGGAACCTGCGGCAATGCCTGGGCCACCCGGTACACGGCCGCGAGCGCGATCGGACGGATGGCCGGCCCGGAGAGACCCCCGACGACGGCCCCGAGGCGTGGGCGTAAGCGTCGAACGTCAACCACCATCCCGGGGACCGCGTCGATGAGGGTGAGCCCGTGGGCGCCGGCCCGGATGCATCCGCGGGCCGCCGGGACGAGATCGGGAAGGAGGGCCGGGAGCTTGGCGAACACCGGCACCGTGGACAGTCGCGAGACCGCCCCGACGACCTCGGCCATGCGATCGATCCGCGAATAGAACGGAAGGCCCTCGTTCTCCTCATCCGGTCCGGAGAGGTACACCTCGAGGCCCGCGATGCCGCGCTCCCCCCGCAGGATGCTGGCCGCCCGGATGTACCCCTGGAGGCTGGCGCCACCCACCGAGACCACCAGGGGGATCCCCGTCCGCGCGAGGCGCGGCAGGTCCTCGGCCACGAACGTCCGCACGCCGGCGTTCTGGAGCCCGACGCCGGTCACGATCCCCGAGGCCGTCTCGGCCACGCGGGGACCCGGCCATCCCCTGGAGGGCTTGAACGTGAGGGTCCGTGTCACTATGCCGCCGAGGCGCCGAAGGTCGGCAAGCCCGGCGAGCTCGCGGCCGGTCCCGACGCACCCCGATGCCGCCACCACTGGAGAGGCGAACCGAATTCCCTCGAGGTCCACCGGCAGGCTCTGCTTCACGCCGGCCATGAGCTCACCACCGGTGGGAAGCCCTCCGGAGGCGTGGGGATCGCGCGGGTCTCCTCGCTCGTCCACCGGTCCCAGAACACGCGGGCCGGATTGAACACGGGCCCCTCCGTGCACGCTCGCAGATTGTCGTAACCGGATCCGTCTTTTCGGATCACCGGCACGACGCAGGTGAAGCACAACCCGGTGCCGCAGGCCATCTCCTCCTCCACCGCGACCTGCGCGGGGATGCGCTGCTCGATGCAGAACTCTGCCACCGTGCGAAGCATGGGGCGAGGGCCGGCCGCGTAGATCACCTCGGTGCCGGCGCCCTGCGCCGCGCGGGGAACGACGTCCATGACCGAGCCGCGCTCACCCACGCTGCCGTCGGCGGTGACGATGATGATGGTCTGGGACAGCCGCTTGGCCTCGATCGGCTTGAACAGATGGCTCTCCTGGCTCGCCCCGAGCACCATGTCGACCCGCTTGCCCCGGGCCCGAAGTTCCTGCGCCAGGAAGAAGATCGAGCTCGCGCCGTAGCCCTCCGACACGAGGAGGCAGTTGCTCAGCGCGCGCGGGTACGCGAACGCCCTGCCCAGCGGACCGATCACGTCCAGGAAGTGGTGCGCCTTGACTTCGGCCAGCCACTCGGCCCCCGGACCATGCGGGTCGAACACGAACTCCAGCGTTCCCGCCCAACCGCCGCGGCGCGACGCCTGGTGGATGGAGAAGTGGCGCCGAAGGATGAACCGCCGGTCCTCCGGCATGGCCACCGAGACGAACTGGCCGGGACGGGCCCTGTCGGCGATCTCGGGCGCGACGAGAGTGATCGATTGGAAGGCGCCGAACTTGCGCGAGTTCAGGATCTCGGCGCGCAGCCGCCTCATGTCGTCGCCACCTCGGCTTCCGCCCTGAGGTCGAGCACCACCTTCACTGGGGAGGGGTCGCGGGCGAGCGCGTGGTACTCCTGCAGCGAGCGAGGCTCCGTGGGGCCCTCTCGGAGCGCCTCGATCCCCCGGATCGCCGCCAGCACCCCCGGAAGGGTCGTCACGCAGGGGATCCCCGCTTGCCAGGCCGCTGTCCGGATGTGGTACCCGTCGGTTCGCGGCCCCCGGCCGAACGGAGTATTGATAACGAGATCCACCCCACCCTGTTCGATCACGTCGATCACGCTCGGCGTCCCCTCGGAGACCTTGTCGACCTTCGTGACGTCGATGCCCGCCCGGCGGAGCACCCCCGCCGTCCCCTTCGTGGCCAGCAGCCGGAAGCCCATATCGGCCAGGCGCTTCGCCGGGAACAGGATGGCGCGCTTGTCGCGGTTCGACACCGACACGAAGACCGTACCTTCCCGCGGGAGCGCCGCGCCGGTCGCCACCAGTGCCTTGGCCAGGGCCGTCCCCGGATCGCGGTCCACCCCCATGACCTC
>JBOGVH010000274.1:0-2313 GCA_050695235.1 Actinomycetota bacterium | reverse complement strand
AGTGGCGAGGTGAAGGATCCGACGGTGATCCCGAACGGCGAGATGAAGACGTTCAGGGTCTCGTTCTCGGAGCTGGGGATCAAGGACATCGGCCTCGTGATCCTGGTGATCGGCCACGACAACTACGGGGCCTTCGCCCGACAATAGAACCCCGTCGGGCGTGGTCTATCGACGGCTCGTGGGCTCGGACTCGCCCCCCACCACCCGGGCCAGGACGAACAGGAGATCCGAGAGGCGATTCAGATAGTGAAGCACCTCATCGTTGACCTCGGCCCCTGAGTCGCGGAGCTCGACGACTTGGCGCTCGGCGCGGCGGATGACACTCCTGGCCACGTCGAACGACGCCGAGACCGGATTCGCGCCGGGCACGATGAACGCGTTCGGTAGCGGATGCCCGGCCACCAGCTCGTCGATCCGGGATTCCAGGCGCGACACCATCTCGGCCGTGACGAGCGACACGCCGGGCTCGAGCTTGGTCCGTTCCTTCGGGTTCGTCGCCAGGTCCGCTCCGACCACGAACAGCTCGCGTTGGAGTCCCAGGATCTCCTCGTCCAATCCATGGTCGTCGGAAAGCGCTCGGGCCAGGCCGAGCACCGCGACCGCCTCGTCGGTCGTGCCGTACGCCTCGGTCGCCGGATCCGCCTTGGAGACCCGGCCGCCGTAGAGCATGCCGGTGGTGCCGTCGTCACCCCGTTTCGTGTAGATCTTGGGCACGCGGCTAGGATAGCCCGAGGTTCGCGCGCCACAGGTTGCATCCGATGCGGAAGCCAACCCCATCGACAACGACACGCCCATGTGAGCAACGCGCGGCTTATGTGGCCCTCGACCGTCACGTTCGACGAGGAGCACCGGTGGAACCCTTTTGGGTGGCTGGCTCTGCAGCTCACCGAGCCACGCGGTGGTCAAGGGCCCCCAGATGCACCTACCCTTCCGGAGCAAGTGGAGCCTCGGCGAGCGCACTGGGTTTCCCCATCCACGGGGGACTGATGTGCAACATGTGACTCTTGTGGCTCTTGTGCGGCAGGTGGCACGGTGATACGCTGCGGCCTCAATCGTGAGGACGGGCGGCCGGCGCAAGCCAGGGCGCCTGAGCGGGGCCCGACCGCCCGGCCCACGTCTGCGCGGCCTCCTCGGGCCGCCGCCCGCCGCCGCACCCGGCAGCAAAGGAGGAGGCATGGCCGGTAGGTTCGGGGCGGTCGTCACCGCCATGGTCACCCCGTTTCGGGACGACCACTCACTGGATCTCGAAGGCGCGCGCAGGCTCGCCGACCACCTGTTGGAACACGGCTCGGACACCCTCGTGGTTGCTGGGTCGACCGGCGAGTCCCCCACGCTCAGCCACAAGGAGAAGCTCGAGCTGTTCGGCGCGGTCATCCAGGCCGCGAAGGGCAGGGGAAAGGTCGTGTGCGGAACGGGGACCTACAGCACGGCCGAGACCCTCGAGCTCTCGCGGGAGGCGGAGAAGCTCGGAGCCGACGGCCTCCTGTTGGTGACCCCGTACTACAACAAGCCGCCGCAGCGAGGCCTGGTGGCCCACTACACGCGCATCGCCTCCGCCGTGTCGATCCCGATCGTGGCCTACAACATTCCCGGCCGGACCGGCGTGCGGATCGAGCACGAGACCCTGCTCGAGCTGGCCAACGTCCCGAACATCATCGGGGTCAAGGACTCGACCGGCGACTTCCAGTCCATCTCCCGGCTGATCACCGAGGCCCCCCCAGCGTTCGAGGTCTATTCGGGCGATGACTGGGCCACCTTCGGCTACATGTGCCTCGGGGCGGTCGGCGTGGTGTCCGTGGCCTCCCACCTGGTGGGCGACCGGATCCGCCAGCTGACGGACCTCGTCGCGGGGGGCGACATCCCGGCGGCCCGAAAGATCCACGAGGAGCTCTCGCCGCTGTTCAACACCCTGTTCATCACCACCAACCCCATTCCGGTGAAGACCGCGCTTGGGATCCTCGGCCTTCCGGCCGGCCCGCCCCGGCTGCCGCTCGTCCCGGCGACCAAGCAGGAGCGAGCGAGGATCGAGAAGGCGCTGGTGGATGCCAGGCTCCTCTAGCGGGCCGGGGCGCCGGCCGGCTCGGGTCGCATTCCTCGGCGGCGTCGGTGAGGTCGGCCGCAACATGGCCTGCGTCGAGCTGGATGACCGGCTCCTCATCCTCGACGCCGGCCTGTCGTTCCCTCACGCCGAGATGCCGGGGATCGATCTCGTCTTGCCGGACTTCGAGTACGTGCGGGAGAACATCGATCGGGTCGAGGCCGTGGTGCTGACCCACGGCCACGCGGATCACATCGGTTCCGTCCCGTACCTCC
>JBOGVH010000273.1:0-6202 GCA_050695235.1 Actinomycetota bacterium | reverse complement strand
TCTTCCACCTGTGGATCGCCGTGGCCGGGGCGGTCGTCCTGCTGGCCGGGTTGTACGGCTGGGCCATAGAGCCCGCGTCGGAGTAGGGGGAACGGTGTCGGTCCACACGTTCGAGAGCGAGCACGAGGCCACCAGCACCGGCCTGCCGAACACGAAGCTCGCGATGTGGCTGTTCCTCGCCTCGGACTGCCTGCTGTTCGGGGCCCTGATCTCCACCTACGTGCTGTACCGGGGGTCGAGCCTCGTCGGTCCGTACCCCAGCGATGTGTTCGACATCCCGTACACCTCGGTGAGCTCGTTCGTGCTGCTGGCCAGCTCGCTCACCATGGTCCTGGCCCTCGCGGCCATCCAGCGGGGCGAGATCGGCCGGATGCGGGTGTGGCTGCTGGCCACGGCCCTGCTCGGCATGACGTTTGTGGGCGGCCAGGTCTACGAGTTCACGTCCTTCTACCGGGAGGGCCTCACGCTGTCCACGAACCTGTTCGGGACCACGTTCTACGTTCTGACCGGATTCCATGGCACCCACGTGGGCGTGGGCATCCTCATGCTCCTCTCGCTGGTTTCGATGTCGTTCACCGGCAGGATCACGCCCCGCGACACGATGGCGGTGGAGCTGGTCGGGCTGTACTGGCACTTCGTCGACATCGTGTGGATCGTCATCTTCACGGTCGTGTACCTGATCCCGACGGGGAAGTAGGCAGGAGTGGAGCGAGCCGACGTGCGCGAACCTGCCTCGCCCACACCCTCCAGGGGGCGGACGGTCCGCCACCCCAGCCCCAAGGAGTACGTCCGCATCGCCGTCGTCCTGGCCGTGGTCACCGGGATGGAGGTGGGCATCTACTACGCCGAGATCTCGCGGGGCCTGCTGATCCTGGCCCTGCTGATTCTCGCGGCGATCAAGTTCGTGCTGGTCGTGTTGTGGTACATGCATCTCCGGTTCGACAGCAGGACCTACGCCCGATTCTTCATGATCGGGCTGGCAGGAGCGGTGACGTTGTACCTCGTCGTCCTGCTCACGTTCCGGGCCTTCTCGGGGTAGGTCGTGGCCCTGCCTCCCTGGCACGCGCACCCGGACGTCTGGGTCCTGTTCGCGGCCATCGAGGCCGGATACTTCGCGGCGGTGCGTCGGCACCGGCAGGAACGCGGGGGAGGGGACCCCGAGTGGCGACGCCGAGCCACGTTCTTCTCGTTCGGGGTCCTCGTCCTGTGGGTGGGCGCGGACTGGCCCATCCACGATCTGGCCGAACGGTACCTGTACTCGGCGCACATGGTGCAGCACCTGCTGTTCACCCTGGTCGCCCCCCCGCTCCTGCTGGCCGGGACGCCGCCGTGGCTCCTCCGCCTGGTGCTCCGCCCCCGCCCGGTCCAGCGCGCGTTCGCGTTCTTCACCCGTCCCCTGGTCGCGCTCGTCGTGTTCAACGGGGTCCTGCTGTTCACGCACTGGCCGGCGGTGGTCGACGCGTCTGTGCGGTCGGAGGGAATCCACCTCGGGCTGCACGCGGTGCTGGTGTTCTCCGCGCTCGCCATGTGGTGGCCGGTGATGTCGCCGATGCCCGAGATGCCCCCGCTGTCCCCGCCCGGTCAGATGCTGTATCTGTTCCTCCAGTCGCTCGCCCCGACCATCCCCGCCTCGTTCCTGACCCTCGGGTCGACCCTGCTGTATCCGGTGTACGGCACGTTCCCCAGGATCTGGGGCATCTCGGCGCACTCGGACCAGCTCGTCGCGGGGCTCATCATGAAGCTGGCCGGCGGGGCCATCCTGTGGGGGTTCATCACCGTCATCTTCTTCCGGTGGCACGATCGCGAGCAGCAGACGGGCTGGGATCCGCTCCAGCTCCGTCAGGTCGAGCGTGAGGTGACGTCGGAGCTGTCGAAGCGATGAGGACGAGCACGCGCGACCGGGTGGTCCTGCCGATCCTCCTTCCCATCGTCATGCTGCTGGTGATCGCGGCGGTGCTGTTCGGGTTCTCCCGGATCCTGCTCTCGCTGACGGCGGACGCTGCGACCGTAATCGCCCTCATCGTGGCCCTGTCCATCCTGGTGGTCGCGGCCGTGGTGGCCAGCAGGTCGGTGGTCCGGGCCTCCAGCCTGGCCTCCATGCTGGGGGCCGTCGCCGGCGTGGCCATGCTGGCGGGCGGCATCGCGCTGATCGCCGTGGGGGCCGGCGGAGAGCAAGAGGGAGGCAGCGGCCCGGCGGTCACGATCTCGCTGATCGCGAAGGACATCGCCTTCGACAAGACCAAGCTCTCGGTACCCGCGGGCGAGCCCTTCGCCATCGACTTCGACAATCAGGACGCCGGGATCCAGCACGACGTCCAGATCTTCGACAACGAGGGCTTCACCGGCACGCCCCTCCTGAGCGGGGAGATCGTCACGGGGCCGGCCGAGGTCACGTACGAGGCCCCCGCGCTCGAGTCCGGGACGTACTTCTTCCACTGCAGCGTGCATCCGGCCCAGATGCGCGGCACGATCCTGGCCACGGCCGGACCCCCCGGCGGCGGAGGGGCCGGAGTGACCGTGACGGCTCAGGGCCTCCAGTTCGACACCAACCGCATCGAACTCCCGGCGGCGCCGTCCACCATCCACTTCGAGAACGACGACCCCGGGATCCAGCACAACATCGCGATCTTCACCGACAGCTCGCTCGGGACGAACCTGTTCCGCGGGGAGATCGTGACCGGCCCCGCCACGGTCGACTACGCGATCCCGGCGCTCGATCCGGGGTCGTATTACTTCCACTGCGACGTGCACCCCACGATGAGCGGGACGGTCGTGGTGAAGGGGGGTGGTGGCGGCGGACCGCCGCCCCCGACCGCCACGCCGGGCGGCGGCGGCGGTGGGGGCGGAGTCGGGGGTGGCGCGACGAACCCGTCGACGGTCGTGGCGGAGGGACTCGCATTCGACACCGACCAGATCGCGCTTCCCCCCGATGCTCCTTCGACCATCCACTTCGAGAACAAGGACGCCGGCGTATCCCACAACATCGCCATCTACACGGACAGCTCGCTCGGCACGAACCTGTTCCGGAGCCAGATCATCATCGGCCCAGCGTCGATCGATTACTCCATCCCTGCTCTGAAGCCCGGGACGTACTACTTCCACTGCGATGTTCATCCCACCATGCACGGGTCGGTCACCGTCGGCTGAGCCAGGACGGTCCGCGGACCGTCACGGTGGCAAGATGGGAGGACATGAGGCGATCGCTCGTCCTGGCACTCGCGCTCCTCGCCGCGTGCACCAGCGCGTCCGGACAGGAGCCGGGGCTGCGGGAGATGTCGAAACCGCTCCCGGCCCTCCGAGGCGAGAGCCTCCAGGGTGGCTGGGTGTCCCCGGCCGAGTACCGGGGCGCGGTGATGGTGGTGAATTTCTGGGCCACCTGGTGCGGGCCGTGCCGCAGGGAGCAGCCGGGGTTGGAGCGGGTATGGAAGGAGTTCCGGGACCGCGGCGTGTACTTCCTCGGCGTGAACTACCGCGACGACCCTGTCGCGGCCCGGGCCTACCTGAAGGACTTCGCCGTGACCTATCCGAGCATCCAGGACCAGGCGGGCGCGCTGGCCTTCGACTTCGGGTTCGTTGGACTGCCCGACACCTACGTAGTCGACCGGACCGGACGGATCAGGTACTGGGGTTTCGGGGCCGTGGACGAGCAGGAGTTGCGGTCGCTCGTAACGAAGCTCCTCTCCGAGGGCTCGTGACCGGCGCTAGGGCGCCATCAGCACCGCGTCCGCCGCCACCGCCACGAACAGCAGCGCCAGGTACGCGATGGAGAACGTGAACAGGCGCATGGCCAGCGCCGGGGTCCGCTCCCGCCACAGTCGGAGCGCGCGGTAGACGAACAGCCCGCCCAGGACCACGGCGGTGCCCAGGTAGACCGGCCCCATGTGTCCAACCGGATACAACACCAGCGTCGTGGCGAACAGGGCAAGCGAATACTGGAGGATCTGCCGGCGGGTCTCCTCGGCACCCCGCACCACCGGCAGCATGGGGATGCCGGCCGCCGCGTAGTCGGACCGGTACCGAAGGGCCAGGGCCCAGAAGTGCGGAGGGGTCCACACGAACACGATGGCGAACAGCACCCATGCGGGGAGTCCGACCGAGCCCGTCACCGCCGCCCACCCCACGAGCGCGGGCACCGCGCCGGCGGCGCCGCCGATCACGATGTTCTGGGTGGTCGTCCGCTTCAACCAGAGCGTGTAGACGAAGACGTAGAACGCGATGGCCGACAGGGCGAGGGATGCCGCCAGCACGTTCACGGCGATCGAGAGGAACAGGAATGACACCGCGCCGAGGACGTAGCCGAACCGGAGGGCACGCTCGGGCGAGACCTGATGGGCGGGGAGCGGCCGGCGGCGGGTCCGCCGCATCACCTCGTCGACGTCGCGGTCGAGGTAGCAATTGATGGCATTGGCCGATCCGGCCGCGAGGCTCCCACCTGCGAGCGTTGCGAGCACCAGCCACGGCGACGGCAACCCACGCCCCGCCAGGACCATGGCCGGCACGGTGGTCACGAGCAGCAGCAGGATGATCCGGGGCTTCGTCAGCCGGAAGTACGTGACCATGGTCTCGCGGAGCGACCTCGGGCCGGCCATCACCTCCGCGTCGACCTCGCTGCGCTCGGCCTCCGCGGCCGCACCCCGGCGTGCCAGGGTGGCCAGGGCCACCAGCGTTGCCCAGATGAGCACCGAGAGCGCCACGTGCAGCACGACCGCCCAGGGGCGGAGCCTGGTCCACACGTTCGTCGCTCCGACCATCACCTGCGCGACGAACAGGGCGAGCGCGAGGGTGGACAGGGCGGTGAGGTCGCGCGACCGGCGAGGGAGCGTCCGAGCCCGGATGGCAAGCCACAGGATCAGCAGCAGTGACGCCACCGCCAGCACCCGATGCAGGAACATCGCCGTCGCGGCACCCCCGAGCGTCGGCACCAACCGTCCGTCCATCAGCGGCCAGTCGGTGAAGACGAGCTGGGATCCCGAGGCCCTCACGTACGTCCCCACCAGGAGCAGGCATGCGGTGAACGCTGTGGTGACCAGTGCCAGGCGGGCGAAGCGCGATCGGTCGCCCTCAGGCCGGGCGGGAGGAACCGCGGCCACGACCGCAAGGACCACCACGTCGGCCACCAGGACGAGTGCCAAGGCGAAGTGAGCCGTCACCCACCATGGGTCCAGATCGGTCCGGACCACGATCGCGCCGACAACGGCCTGGCCCAGCACCAGCGGGACGGCCGCGAGAGCCGACCACAGGAGGGCTCGGTCGCCTCGGTGTCGCAGCCAGGCGAGGATCGCCGTCGCGCTTGCCAGGAGGATGACGGCGAAGGCCAGGAGCCGGTGCGAGAACTCGATCAACGAGTGGATGGTCCCCGTGGGGAAGAGCCGTCCGGGCTCGCAGGTCGGCCACGATGAGCAGCCGAGCCCCGACCCCGTTCCCCGGACCAGCCCGCCCACGGTGAACAGCGTCACGGTGGTGGCTGCGGTGGCGAAGGCGAGCTTCTGGAACCGGGTCATCGCGGCGAACGTCGGCCCTGAGGCCGACATCCACTATATCCCGGGGTCCCCCACGAGCGCCGCCTTGGCATACTTCGTGACCATGGATCCCGAGATCCTCGTCGCTCCTGCGGCGCTCGATTCGGTGCGCCGCCGCGTCGACGAGGCCCTTGCCTCGTTCCTCAAGGAGCGACGAGAGACGATGGCGGCGATCGCGCCCGAGGCGGCGGAGATGGTGGACGAGCTCCGGCGGATCGTTGCGGCGGGGGGCAAGCGCATCCGTCCGGCCTTCTGCTACTGGGGATACCGAGCGGCGGGAGGAGATGACGGCCAGCCGATCGTCCGTGCTGCGGCGGCCCTCGAGCTGTTTCACACGTTCGCCCTGATCCACGATGACGTCATGGACGAGAGCGAAACCCGACGAGGCGAGCCCACGACGTACGTCCGGTTCGGCCGCTCCGTGGCCGTCCTCGTCGGCGACCTGGCCGCGGTGCTCGCCGACGAGGCACTCATCGACTCCGGGTTCCCGTCCGAACGGCTCCTCCCCGCCCTCAGGCGCTACGCGCTGATGCGTGAGGAGGTCGCCGCCGGCCAGTTCCTCGATGTCCGCGGCGCGATGGGGACGCCGTCGGCGGATCGGATCGCGTTGTTGAAGACTGGGGCCTACACCGTGGAGGGGCCCCTGCACATCGGCGCGTTGCTCGCGGGGGGATCGCCCGGGC
>JBOGVH010000272.1:0-3342 GCA_050695235.1 Actinomycetota bacterium | reverse complement strand
CCTGGCCGGCTGGTCCAGCGGCTCGAACTACCCGCTGCTCGGCTCGATCCGCTCGACGGCCCAGATGATCTCCTACGAGGTGGGCATGGGACTGGCCCTGGTCGCGGTCATCCTGTACTCGGGCTCGCTGCAGATGTCGGAGATCGTGGCCAGCCAGGACCGGGTGTGGAACGCGATCCCCCAGTTCCCCGCGTTCGCCATCTATCTCATCGCCGGCCTGGCCGAGACCAATCGCCCGCCATTCGACCTGCCGGAGGCGGAGACCGAGCTCGTCGCGGGGTACTTCACCGAGTACTCGGGGATCAAGTTCGCCATGTTCTACCTGGGCGAGTACGTGAACATGGTCGTGGTCTCCTCCATCGCAGTGACGTTGTTCCTGGGGGGATGGCGCGGCCCGCACCCGACCTTCCTGGCCTGGCTCTGGCCGCTCCTGTGGTTCATCGTCAAGGTCGTCGCGATCGTCTACCTGTACATCTGGGTCCGGCTGACCCTGCCTCGGATCCGGTACGACCGGCTGATGAGCTTCGGGTGGAAGTTCCTGATCCCATTCGGACTGCTCTGGGTCTTGGCCACCGCGGCGGTGGTGGTGCTCCCCGATGTGTATGGGAGGGGAACGCTGTTCACGGGTGCGTTGATCGTGGCCGGAGCCGTCTTCGTCGTATTGCTGGTGTGGCCTCTGGTCGCCCCGGGACGCCGCCCGGCGGAGGAGACGCCGCCGTGACCGAGAGGGCTCTGAGCGAGCAGGCCGGGGACGAGCAGGCCGGCAAGGGGGAGACCCAAGCCCCCCGGCCGACGACCCTCGGCGGCGCCGTGGGCGCCATCTCCAAGGGCCTGGCGACCGTGTTCCGACAGATCTTCCGGCCCGACGTGACGGAGGAGTACCCGCGACACATCGATCCCCCTCCGCCACGTTCGCACATCGGTCGCCACCGCTTGAATCGCCACGCGAACGGCCTGGAGAAGTGCATCGGGTGCGAGCTGTGCGCCTATGCGTGTCCGGCCGACGCGATCTGGGTCGAGGGGGCCGACAACGACCCGGAGCATCCGGTGTCACCCGGGGAGCGGTACGCGAAGGACTACCAGATCAACTACCTGCGCTGCATCATGTGCGGCCTGTGCGTGGAGGCATGCCCCACGCGGGCCCTCACCCTCACGAGCTACTACGAGCTGTCCTTCGACTCGCGCGAGGAGGCGATCTGGACCAAGGAGCAGCTGCTCCGGCCGCCGCCGCCCCTCGGCTCCGATCCCATCGACCGCGAGGGTCTGTGATGGCGCCCGACCAGATCGTGTTCTGGGTGTTCGCCCCGGTCTCGGTGGGATCGGCCGTCGCCATGCTGTTCCAGCGGAACGCGATCCACGCGGCGTTGTTCCTGATCGTGAACTTCTTCACGCTTGCCGTGTTCTTCCTGGTCCTCAGCGCGCCGTTCCTGTTCGCCGTCCAGATCATCGTGTACGCCGGCGCCATCATGGTCCTGTTCCTGTTCGTGATCATGTTGCTCGGCGTCGACCGCGAGGAGAGCCTGGTCGAGCGACTGAAGGGGCAGCGGCCCCTGGCGATCGTCCTTGGCGTCGGTCTGGCCGCCGAGATCTTCGTCACGGCCCGGGCCGGCCTCGGCCTGGCCCGCGGCCCCGCGAACTTCGATCAGACCGTGAACGTGGGCGGGAACACGCGGGCGTTGTCGCACGTGCTGTTCCGCGACTACTTCCTCCCGTTCGAGGTCACCTCGATCCTGCTGATCGTGGCCGCCATCGCCGCCATGGTGCTGGCGCAACGTCGCGCGCGGACCACGGCCGAAGGTGCGCGGGAAGCCGAGGCGGCGTGAAGACGCCGATCTCCTACTTCGTGGTCCTGTCGGCCGTGCTGTTCGCCATCGGCACGGTCGGCGTGCTCGTGCGGAAGAACGCATTGGTGATCTTCATGTCGGTCGAGCTCCAACTGAACGCGGTGAACCTAGCGCTGGTGGCCTTCTCGAGGCTGCACGGCAACCTGAACGGTCAGGTCCTGGCGTTCTTCTCCATGGTCGTGGCGGCGGCCGAGGTCGTCGTGGGCCTGGCCATCATCGTGAACGTGTACCGGCGGATGCACACGGCGAACGTCGACGACGCCAGCCTACTGCGGTGGTGAGGTCGTGCTGAGGTCCGTGTGGATCGTGCCGGCCCTGCCGCTCGCCGGGGCGGCGATCAACCTGTTTGCCGGGAAGCGGCTGGGTCGATGGGCCGGGGTCCTGGCCTCGGGACTGATGGTGGTGGCGTTCGCCCTGGGCCTGGCGATCTTGGCCGACCTCCTCGAGCTGCCCGGTGACGAGCGCCTCGTCGTCCGGCACCTGTGGGACTGGATCTCCGTGGGGAGCTTCCGGGTGGCGGCCGACCTGCGGGTGGATCCCCTGTCGGCGACCATGATGCTCGTCGTCACCGGCGTTGGTGCCGTCATCCACGCGTACTCGATCGGCTATATGGACGGGGACCCCCGGTACGGCAGGTTCTTCTCCTACATGAACCTGTTCTGCTTCTTCATGCTCATGCTGGTCCTGGCCCAGAACTTCCTCCTCCTGTACGTGGGATGGGAGGGCGTGGGCCTGTGTTCCTACCTGCTCATCGGGTTCTGGTTCGACCGGCCCGCGGCGGCGAGCGCGGCGAAGAAGGCATTCGTCGTGACGCGGATCGGCGACACGTTCATGTTGGTCGGTATCGCGCTCATCTTCCTCCGACTTGGGTCGCTGGACTTCTCAGCGGTGCTCCGGCCCTCGGTCGAGTCGGTGCAGCCCTCAGGGGTCTTCACCGTGATCGCGCTCTTGCTGTTCGCCGGGGCCGTGGGCAAATCGGCTCAGATCCCCCTCCACACGTGGCTCCCCGATGCCATGGAGGGCCCGACGCCCGTCTCCGCCCTGATCCACGCCGCGACGATGGTCACCGCCGGCGTCTACCTGGTGGCCCGGACGCACGTCCTCTTCGAGATCTCCGGCGTCGCGCTCACGGTCGTCCTGGTGATCGGGCTCCTGACCGCCGTCTACGCCGCGACGTGCGCCCTCGGACAGGACGACCTCAAGCGGGTGCTCGCGTACTCGACCATCAGTCAGCTCGGCTACATGTTCTTCGCCCTCGGGCTGAAGGCGTACGCGGCGGCGCTGTTCCTGTTGGTGACCCACGCCTTCTACAAGGCGCTCCTGTTCCTTTCGGCGGGCTCGGTCATGCACGGCCTGGGGGGCGAGACCGACCTGAAGAAGATGGGGGCGCTCCGTAGGGCGATGCCCGTCACGGCCGCGATGCTCGGCATCGGGGCCCTGGCCATCGCCGGTGTCCCCCCGCTGTCGGGGTTCTTCGCCAAGGACCAGATCCTGGAGG
>JBOGVH010000271.1:0-5750 GCA_050695235.1 Actinomycetota bacterium | reverse complement strand
GGCTCGAAAGGACCGTGTCGGACTCTTTCTTGGCCTCCGCCAACGCCTCGGTCGCCTGCAGACGGACCTCCTCGGCCTTGCTCTGGGCGTCCAGGCGGATCTTGTCGGCCTCGGTCCTGGCCTTGGCCTGGACCCGCTCGGCTTTCGCCGCGGCCTCTCCGCGCAACTTCTCGGCTTCTTGATGGATGCGATCTGCTTCGGCCCTCGCCTCCGCGACGATGCGCTCGGCTTCCGCCTCGGCATCCTGGCGGAGCTTCCCGACATCCTGATCGAAGGTCCGCATCAGATCGGCCACCCGAGCGCCCACGCCCTCGTACTCGTCTCGAGCGGTGGCAGCCCGCTCCTCCTCGTCTACGTCCCGCTGACTCAATTCCCCCTGGAGCCGCCGGACCTCGGTCTCCAGGGCGTCCAGGTGGTCTGTCAGCCGCGTCACGTACTCCAAGACCTGATCCGGGTCGTACCCCCGCCGCACCGTCCCGAAGGTCGGCAGGTTCAGCGACCCGGCGGTTGCCGACGGTTGCGACCCTGATTCCTGGGTGGACATGCGTCTCCTCCTATCGAATCCACGGATGCACGGAGGGTAGTCGTTCCTTCAACCCGAGGGTAACTGCCATCCGGAGGCATGGTGTAGGTCGATCTCCCTAAGGCAGTCGACCAAAGGGAGCCTAGTCAATCGGCCCTCCTCCTGCTTGCCCGGTTTCCGGCCGATGGGGTCTAGGCGTTGGGGTCGGTGCGCCCATTCGAGGAGTTGACCGACGTCGCGTCCGCTCCATCGCCCCCTTGCGCCTCCTGCAGGAGCACGACCTGATCGCCGATCGAGCCCTCGATGGTCGACTCCAGATCCTTCGCCGTGTCGAGCATCCGGTCGCGCATGGCCCGGAGCTCATCCACCAGGGCATCCCGGCGAGCGACCAAGGTCGACAGCGCCTGGTCGGACTCGAGCCGGGCTTCCCGAAGCGTCCGCTCCGCCTCTGCACGCGTCTGGGCAGCCTCGTCCTGCGCGCTCAGGCGGGTGCGCTCGGCGTCGGTCCGGGCGTCGGCCATGAGGCGCTCGCTCTCGGTCCGCGCGTCCCCGACCAGGCGCTGGACCTCCGCCTCTGCCTCGGCGCGAAGCCTCTCCACGTCTTGATCGAACGTCCTGACGAGGTCGGCCACCCGGGGGGAGATGCCGTCGTAGGGATCCTGGCCGCCGACGGTGTCCCCAGCTGTGATGCCCTGACGCGCTTCTTTGAGCTCCGACTCGAGCTGGTGCACATCTGATTCCAGAGCTTCGACGTGGTCGGCAACCCCGCTC
Source organism: Actinomycetota bacterium (assembly GCA_050695235.1). GTDB lineage: Bacteria > Actinomycetota > UBA4738 > UBA4738 > HRBIN12 > AC-69. The sequence continues at coordinate 4,456 of JBOGVH010000271.1, read as the reverse complement.
AGGTATTCGGCGACCTGGTTGGGGTCATACCCGCGAAACACCGTGGCGAACGTCGGCTGGCGGTTACGGCCGGCGCTCGCCGATGGCGACAGGTCTGGCTCCCATGTACCCATCGTTCCCCCTGTGGATCTGAGACGTAGCGGAAGTTCCCTCCCCCTCAGGCCCGAGCGTAGCCTCATCCCGGCAGTTCGCGCTAGCCGCGAGCCGTGAGGACCTCCCGGCCGTCCTCGGTGACCGCGATCGTGTGCTCGAAGTGCGCGGCCAGGGACCCATCGGCGGTCACCACGGTCCAGTCGTCGGCCAGGACCCGGGTCTTCCAGTCCCCCATCGTGACCATGGGCTCGACCGCGACCACCAGGCCGGGCCGAAGCTCGGGCCCCCGGCCCGGGAGCCCGTAATTCGGGATCTGCGGGTCCTCGTGCAGGCTCCGGCCGACGCCGTGGCCAACGTACTCACGGACCACCGAGAAGCCCGCTCCCTCCACCACCTGTTGCACCGCGTGGGAGATGTCCGACAGGCGCCCCCCCGGCCGGATCTGGGAGACCCCGGCCTCCAGGGCCTCCTCGGTCACTCGCACGAGCTTCTCGGCCTCCGCCGAGGCCGACTCGCCCACGAACACGGTGACCGCCGAGTCCGCGTGGTAGCCATCCCAGATGGCCCCGAAGTCGAGCGACAGCACGTCGCCCTCCTTCAAGATCCGCTTGGGCGAGGGGATCCCGTGGACGACCTCCTCGTTCAGCGAGGCGCAGATCGATGCGGGGAACCCCCGGTACCCCTTGAACGAGGGCGTCGCCTTCCGTTCTCTGATGAACGCCTCCGCCACCACGTCGAGGTCGGCCGTGGAGACCCCGGGCTTGACGGCCACGAGCACCGTGTCGATCGTCTCCGCGACGATGCTGCCGGCCACTCGCATCTTTGCCACCTCGTCGGGCGACTTGAGGATGATCATGCTTCCAGGTCCAGCAAGTCGGACAGGGCCTCGATGGTGCGGTCGGCCACGACCTCCTCGGGCGCTTCCGCATCGATGTCCCGCAGCAGTCCCCGCTCCCAGAAGTACAGGACGAGCGGCTGGGTCTCTCGTCGATACACCTGCAGCCGGCGCCGGATCGTCGCCTCGTCGTCGTCGGAGCGCGCCTGGAGCCGGTGTCCGCAGACGTCGCAGATGCCCTCGACCCGGGGACGCTTGAAGTTCAGGTTGTACACCCGCTTGCAGTTCGGGCAGACCAGCCGGCCGGTCAGCCGCTTCACCGCCACCTCGTCCCCGATCTTGAAGTTCAGGACGGCTGAGAGCGGACGGCCCGCGGCGGCCAGGGCCCCTTCCAACGCCTGGGCCTGGGCCACCGTGCGGGGGAACCCGTCGAGGATGAATCCCTCCCTGGTATCCGGTTGGTCCAGCCGCTCCAAGACCATGTTCACCGCGATGTCGTCGGGAACGTAGTCGCCGCGATCCATGTACTCCTTGGCCGCCAGACCGAGGGCCGTGCCCTTGGCGACGTGGTTACGGAAGATGTCGCCTGTTCCGATCACGGCGAGCCCGTAGCGGTCCGACAGCCTCCTGGCCTGGGTGCCCTTTCCCGCCCCCGGAGGACCGAGGAGGACGATCCTCATGGTTACTTCAAGAATCCTTCGTAGTGCCGCATGAGCAGCTGGGACTCGAGCTGCTTCATGGTCTCGAGGGCCACGCCGACCGTGATGAGGAGCGAGGTTCCGCCGAACGGGAACTGGTCGATGACCCAGAAGGCGAAGACGATCGACGGCAGGAGGGCGATGGCCGCCAGGAACAGCGAACCGGGCAACGTGATGCGGACCAGGACGTCGTTCAGGTAGTTCGCCGTGGGCTGGCCGGGTCGGATCCCGGGGATGAACCCTCCGTACTTCCGGAGGTTGTCGGCAGTATCCACGGGGTTGAACGCGATGGCCGTATAGAAGTACGCGAAGAACACGATCAACATGCCGTAGATGGCCATGTACACCAGGCTCCGCTGATTCGTGACGTGGTTGTTCACGAAGTTCGTGAACCAGCTGGCCTGGTACACGCTGGCCAGCAGGGTCGGGAAGTACAGCACCGACGAGGCGAAGATGATCGGGATGACGCCGGCCTGGTTGACCTTGAGCGGGATGTAGGTGCTGCCGCCGGTGGTCATCCGTCGTCCCACCACCCGCTTGGCGTACTGGACCGGGATCCGCCGCTGGCCCTGCTCCACGAAGACCACGGCCACCACCAGGGCCAGGCCGATCAACAGGACCACGACGAACTTCGTGTTGCTCTGCAACAGGATCGCGCGCCCCTCGCCGGGGAGCGCGGAGATCACGCTGGCGAAGATGAGCACGGACATGCCGTTGCCGATCCCGCGCTGGGTGATGAGCTCACCCATCCACATGATCAAGGCTGTGCCGGCAGTGAAGATCAGCACGATCAGCGCGATGTTCGGCGCAGTGAACGTGCCCGGCCGGAACACGTCGACGCCGTTCAACTGCTGGGCGCCGGAGTGGAACAGGAACACGAGCCCGGTGGACTGCAGGAGGGCCAGGACGACCGTCACGTAGCGAGTCCACTGGTTGATCTTCTTGATGCCCGTCTCGCCCTGCTTCTGCCATTGCTCGAGCTTGGGGATCACCACGGTGAGCAGCTGCATGATGATGGAGCTCGTGATGTACGGCATGATCCCCAGGCCGAACACGGCCATCCGGGTGAGCGCCCCCCCCGAGAACAGGTCGATGAACGACAGGAACCCGCCCTGGCCCGGAGACTTGAACGCCGCCGTCAACCGGTCGATGTCGATGATGGGGACGGGCACATACGAACCGAACCGATAGACGGCGATGATGAACAGCGTGAACAGGATCTTCTTGCGAAGGTCCGGAACCTTGAAGGCGTTGACGAAGGCGCGCAGCACGAGAGCTCGATTCTACCCCGTCAAATGACGATCTCGGTCCTGCCTCCGGCGGCCTCGATCTTGGCCTTGGCGGCCTCGGAGAACGCGTGGGCCTTGACCGTCAGTGCCCGTCCGATGTCGCCTCGGGCCAGCACCTTCACCGGCCGTCCGCCGTGGATCAGGCCTCGCGCCAGCATGGCGGCGGGATCGACCTCGCCGCCCTCGAACGCCTGGGCCAGGGTCTCCACGTTCACCACCGAGTACTCGACACGGTTGCGGTTGGTGAAGCCCTTCAGCTTGGGCACGCGACGCTGGAGCGGCATCTGTCCGCCCTCGAACCCCAGCTTGGGGTTGTGGCGGGCGCCGTAGCCCTTGGTCCCCCGGCCCGCCGTCTTGCCCTGGCCGGCAGCCCTGCCCCGGCCGACGCGCCGCTTCCGCCGCGTTGCACCGGCGGCGGGACGGAGATGATGGAGCTTCATCCCTTCTCCTGTCTGCCACTCTTCGCCGAGCGACCATCCGGCGTCTCCTCGACCTTCACCAGGTGGCTGACCTTGGCGATCATGCCTCGGATCTCGGGACGGTCGTCCTTGACCACCGAGTCGCCAAGGCGGTGCAGGCCCAACCGACGGACCGTGGCCTTCTGATCCTTCGGCCGGTGGATCACGCTCCGGATCTGGGTGACCCTAAGCTTGGTCACCGTAGGCCTCCTCCAGCTTGGCCGCCCGGGCCGCCTGCATCCGCTCGTCCGCCGCAGCCACGGCCGAGCGCATCGGCTTGGGCGCCACCTCGCTCAGCTGCCGGCCGCGGAGCCTGGCCACCTGCTCGGGCCGCTTGAGGCTCCGCAACCCGGCCGTCGCCGCCTTCACGATGTTGATCGCGTTGCTCGACCCCAGGGACTTGGACAGGATGTCCTTGATCCCAGCGCACTCGACCAGGGCCCGGACCGGGCCGCCGGCGATGACCCCGGTCCCCGGTGCGGCCGGCTTGAGGAGCACGATGCCGGCACCGTCCTCTCCGGTCACCTGATGCGGGATGGTCGTTCCCATCATCGGAACCTCGAACATCTTGCGCTTGGCCTCCTCGACCCCCTTGGCGATCGCCGCGGGGACCTCCTTGGCCTTGCCGTACCCCACGCCGACGCGTCCCGCGCCGTCGCCGACCACGACGAGCGCGGCGAAGGAGAAGCGGCGACCGCCCTTGACCACCTTGGCCACGCGGTTGATCGCGATGACCCGCTCCTCGTACATGCCCTTCTCTCCGGTCGACGCGTCGTATCGTCGCATCAGATCGCCAATCCCCCTTCCCTGGCTCCCTCGGCAAGCGCGGCGATCCGGCCGTGATACAGCCGGCCGCCACGGTCGAACACCGCGCCCTGGACCCCGGCCTGCTTCGCCCGGTCGGCGATCAGGGCCCCTACGGCCTTGGCCACGACCTTCTTGTCTCCCTTGGTTCCGCCGCCACCGAGCTCCCGGTCGGACGCCGAGGCAACCGTGCGAGAGGAGACGTCGTCGATCAGCTGGACATAGATGTGCCTGTTCGATCGGTACACGGCCAGGCGCGGGCGCGCCGCGGTACCCGAG
>JBOGVH010000270.1:0-2864 GCA_050695235.1 Actinomycetota bacterium | reverse complement strand
GGCTCAGGCTCATCGCCGATGAGATCTCCATCGCCCTTCGGATCGACGCGGGCCAGCTCACCTACCAGGTCCGAGACGAGGATCTGGGCGCGTTGGTCCAGGAGGTCGCGTGGCACACACCGAGCGGCCGGCACGCAATGGTGGTGGAGGTGGAGGACGGCCTCACCGCACCGCTCGACCGGACGCGCATGTCCGAGGTCATCGCCCACCTGCTCGACAACGCATCGAAGTTCTCTCCGCCGGACGCGCCCATCGAGGTCCGGGCCTACCGGTCGCCGGACGGGGAGGCCGTCGTGGAGGTTGCCGACCGGGGCCCGGGGATCCCCGCAGAGCTCCGGGAGGAGGTCTTCGGAGAGTTCAACGAGTGGCGCCCCCCGGGGTACGAGGAGACCCCCGGCGCCGGACTCGGCCTGTTCATCTGCCGCGCGCATCTCAAGGGCATGGCCGGGCGCATCGATATCGAGGACGAGAGGGGCACGGGTACCGTGCTCAGGATCACGCTTCCAGGAGGGTGACAGTCGTGTCGAGTGATGCCAACCGGCCGACCACCCTGCTCATCTGCGACGACCACAAGATCCTCACCGACGCCCTGGCGATGGTGGTGGAGCGGGACGGTTCCCTCCGGATGATCGCCGCCCCCGTTCACGTGCCCGAGGAGGCCATCGAGCTGTGCCGCGAGCATCAGCCCGATGTCGTGCTGATGGACATCGTGTTCAAAGGCCACATGGACGGCATCAAGGCCACCCGCAGGATCAAGGAGGTATCGCCGGCAACGAAGGTCGTCATCATGACGGCCCACGACGACGACCGGCTCCTGGTGGAGGCGGTCGAGGCGGGGGCCTCGGGGTTCCTGGGCAAGGCGGAGGCCGCCGGCGAGGTCCTCTCGGCGGCAAAGGCTGCGGCCGAGGGGGAGGTGCTGATCGACCCCGCGACCCTGACCCGGCTCCTGCACAAGGTGTCGATGGAGCGGGAAGCTCGCCGCGATGCCGAAGCGCTCCTCGGGGAGCTCACCGAACGAGAACAGGAGATCCTCCAACTCCTGGCCGAAGGGATGCGGAACGAAGGCATCGCCCACAAGCTCTTCATCAGCCCCCAGACGGTCCAGACCCACGTCCGGAACCTGCTGGCCAAGCTCGGGATTCACTCCAAGCTGGAGGCCGTGGCCTTCGCTGTGAAGCACGGCTGGATCTCGATCTAGTCGACGCCCGGCCCCCGACCGCCTACCCCGCTGGGGGTATGGACGCCGCCTCGGCGTTGCGCTCACAGGTGACCGCGGGGCCGCCTCCCCCTCGGCGGCCCCGCACCCACGCCGGGGGGTGACAACCTCCCGCTGCGACCTCGCCGGGGCGGATAATCGGCCTCGTGGCGCTGCCCGCGAAGCAGATCGGACTGGGGCTGGTCATGGCCTGCCTCGCGGGCACGCTGGCGCTGGGGATCACGCTGAAGGCTCCCTGCTCCGGCGGTGACTGGGGCGACGGCCGGCAGTATCGCTCGTACTGCTATTCGGACATCGTGGCCCTGTACGGAACCGAGGAGCTCACCGGGGGCCGGCTCCCCTATCTGGACGCCTGCGTCGCTGTTAGAGGCCAAGAATGCGACGAGTACCCGGTGCTCTCGATGTACGCCATGCGCGTGGCCGCTTGGATGTCGGTGGGTTTCGCAGGGTTCTTCTACTCGAACGTCCTGCTGCTCTCGATCACGGCGTTCGTCGTGCTCGTGTGCCTGTACCTGCTCGTAGGGTCCCGGGCCCTCTACTTCGCGGTCGCGCCCACGCTCCTCATCTACGGCTTCATGAACTGGGACCTGTTGGCGGTGGCGTTCGCCACCGCGGCGACGCTCGCCTACTTGAACCGGCGCGACGTCTGGGCCGGCGCGCTGCTGGGCTTGGGAGCCGCGGCCAAGTTCTATCCCGCGCTCCTGCTCGTGCCGTTCGTCCTGGGACGATTCCGGGATCGCGAGCCGGACCGGGGCATCCATCTCGCCTGGGCCGGCGCCGGCGCGTGGGTGGCGGTGAACCTGCCGTTCGCCTTGGCCGCCCCCAAGAGCTGGTGGGAGTTCTTCGCCTTCAACCGTGACCGTCCGGCCGACTGGGACAGCCTGTGGTTCATCTCCTGCCACCGCCTCACCGGCGAGCTCTTCTGCGGCCACACGACTCTCATCAACGTTTTCTCGATCGTCCTGTTCGCGGCAGCCTCGATCCTGCTGTACCGGCTCCGCCGCAGGGTCGTGCCGGACTTCCCCCGCTGGACATTCGGGTTCGCCCTCCTGGTGGCGTTCCTGCTGACGAACAAGGTGTACTCCCCTCAGTACGGGCTGTGGTTGCTCCCCTGGTTCGCCCTGGCGCTTCCGAACCTTCGCCTGTTCGCCGCATTCGAGGCGGTCGACGTGGCGGTGTTCCTGACCCGGTTCTCCTGGTTCGGTCGGTACACGGGCGTGGGCGGGCTTCCCATCGGCGCGTTCGAGGTGGCCGTCCTGGTTCGGGCAGCCATCCTGGTCTGGTGCCTGGTCGCCTGGGTTCGCCGGCCGGAGTCGGAGGACGTACGCCCGTCTCCCGCCCCCGCGCTGGCGGACGTTCCCGCGTGACGCCCGAGTCACGGGAGGGGATCCGTTACAGCCTGACGGTCTTCCTCGCGGTGCGCTTGGGGCTGGTGATCCTCGGGCTCGTTGCCGTCGAGCTGTTCCCTCCGCTCAAGCCCGTCTCGGTCCCCGGCTGGCGAGCGCACACCCTTCCCGACCCCGGATGGCAGAACGCCTTCACCAGCTTCGAACGGTTCGACGCGCTGTGGTTCCTGCGGATCGCCTCGAGCGGGTACAGGACAGGTGACGGGAGCGCTGCCTTCTTCCCGTTGTACCCACTGGCTATC
>JBOGVH010000269.1:0-4531 GCA_050695235.1 Actinomycetota bacterium | reverse complement strand
CGTCGTGGACGTGGGGGTCCATCGAACCGACGACGGTCTCGTGGGCGACGTTCGGTTCGACGAGGTCAAGGAGGTGGCGGGGATGATCACGCCGGTGCCCGGTGGGGTCGGTCCGATGACCGTCGCCATGCTGCTCGTGAACACCGTTACCGCCGCCGAGCTCCTGACCGAGAAGCGTTGAGCGAGACGCCGAGTCGCCTGGGGCGGATCCTGCGCGCGGGCCGGTTCTGCGTGACGGCCGAGGTCGTGCCCCCGCGCTCCGCGGATGCGGCCCCCGTCACCGCTCAAGCACGGGAACTCGTCGGGTACGCCGATGCCGTCAACGTCACCGACAATCCGGCTTCAGCCGCCCACATGGCACCGCTGGCCGGCGTGGCGGTGGTCGCCGACGCGGGCATCGAGCCCATCCTCCAGCTCACGTGCCGGGACCGGAACCGACTGGCCCTGACGGCCGACCTCCTCGGGGGCTGGGCCCTGGGTGCGCGGGGGGTCCTGTGCCTGTCGGGCGACCCCGTGGCCCGGGGGGACCATCCCGACGCGAAGGAGGTCTACGACCTCACGGTGCTCGACCTCGTTCGTCTGGCCGCCGGCCTCCGGAACGAGGGTCGGCTGCTGTCCGGTGCGACCATCGAGGGGCCGCCCCGGTACCTGATCGGCGTGGCCGATCTCCCGCTTGCCGAGGGCTACGACCCGGCGCGGCTGGAAGCGAAGATCGATGCGGGGGCCGACTTCGTGCAGACGCAGATCGTCTACGACGTCGATGCCTTCGCCGCGTGGGCGGATGGGGCGAGGTCCCGTGGCGTGTTCGACCGTGTGGCGGTCATCGCCGGGGTGGCTCCACTTCGGAGCGCGAGACAGGCTCGGCTCGTGGCGTCGCTGCCGGGCGTGAGCGTGCCCGGGGACGTTCTCCGCGCGCTGGCGGAAGCGGGCCCCGATGCGGAGGAGGAGGGCAGCCGGTTGGCCATCGGCATCGTGAACGGCATGCGGGAGATCTCGGGGCTGGCTGGCGTTCACGTCATGGGTCTGGGACAAGAGGCGGCGGTCCGCCGGGTGGTGGAGGGGGCCGGACTGCTCCCGCGTCCGGTCGCGGCCGCCTAGACTCCTCGAAAGCGAGGACGGGGGAGGAAGCGATGGCGGAGATCGTCACGATCGAGGGGAACCGGTACGTGAAGCGGAACCCGCTCGGAGTCCTGGGACTCACGTTGATCACGCTGGGAATCTACGGGTTCTACTGGTACTACAAGATCAACGAGGAGATCAAGAACTTCACCAAGGACGAGACGATCAGCCCGGTGCGATCGCTCATGGCGCTCATCTTCGGGTGGCTCATCATCGTCCCGCCATTCATCGCCGTGTACAACACGGCGAAGCACGTTCAGGAGATGGAAGAGCGGGCGGGTGTCCAGCAACAGATCGAGCCCGCATTGGCGGTCATCCTCTTGATCCTCATCTCGATCGTGATCGGCCTCTACGTGCAGGAGCACGTAAACCGCGTGTGGGACAAGGCATCGGGTCAGCAGGCGCCGGTAGCGCCCCCCATGCCGCCTCAGCCGCCCGCCATCCCTCCCGGGTAAGGCGTGCTCCGGCCAGCGCCACCGGCTCAGCCGCGGCGATCGATGGGGACGTAGACCTGATCGCGGGGTCCGATGTAGTCGGACTCGGGGCGGATCAGACGGTTGTCCGCGTACTGCTCGCGCACGTGCGCGGTCCATCCGACCATGCGTGCCAGGGCGAACACGGGCGTCATGAGGTCGGTGGGGATCTCGAGGTAGCGGTAGACGCTGGCCGCGAAGAAGTCCACGTTCGCGTGGAGTCCCTTCTCCTGGCCCACGACGCGCTCGATCTCGGCCGAGATGTCGAACCAGCGGGTGTCCCCCTTCCGTTCGCCCAGCTCCTGGGAGAGCTTGCGAAGATGCGTGGCCCGAGGGTCTTCGGTCTTGTAGACGCGGTGCCCGAACCCCATGATCCGCTCTCGTCGGCCCAGCCGTTCCTTGATGTAACGCTCGGCGTTGGCCGGGTCGCCCACCTCCTCCAGCATCTTCATGGCCTCCTCGTTGGCACCGCCGTGGAGCGGGCCCTTGAGGGCGGCGATGGCCCCCGTGATCGCGGAGAACATGTCGGAAAGGGTCGAGGCGATCACCCGGGCGGTGAACGTGGAGGCATTGAAGGTGTGGTCCGCGTAGAGGATCAGCGTGGTGTCCAGGGCGGCGGCGTCTGGCTGCTCCGGTTCGTTTCCGGAGAGCATGTACAGGAAGTTCGCCGCGTGCGGGAGCTTCGGGTGGGGCGGCACGACCATCTCACCGGTTCGCATCCGGTGGTACATCGCCAACAGCGTCGGGGTCTTCGCGATGAGGCGGACGGCCTTGCGCTCGTTCGCCTCGGCACCGTTGTCCCACCCGTCGGGGTCGTAGGCGGACGCGGCGGAGACGCCGGTCCGAAGCATCGACATCGGCGAGGTCTGCTCGGCCAGGGTCGGCATCAGTCCCTCGAGGAACGGCGAGACCTCTCGCTCGGAGACCAGCCGTTCGTAAAGGTCGTCGAGCTCGGGCTCGGTCGGGAGCCGGAGGTTGTGCAGGAGGTAGGTGACCTCCTCGAAGGTCGACTTGGTCGCCAGGTCGTGGATGTCGTAGCCCACGTACCACAGGCGCCCCTGCTTGCCGTCGACGTCGGACAGCCTGGTCGATGCGGCGATGACCTCTTCCAAACCCCTTTGCGACACCGCCCTACCCCCATCCTGAACGGTGGTTCCAAACCACCACCCACCAAGGGTACCGCGCGGCAACCGTCGCGCAGCCACCCGTCGATCACGAGGACGCCTCCGGGCCGCGCTGCCAGAATGGGGCCCAACCGAGAACCAGGGAGCACGACGACCTTCGAAGGAGCGGAGCATGGCGACGTACCGCGTGACGCTCATCCCGGGAGACGGCGTCGGCCCCGAGCTGTCGGAGGCCACCCGCCGCGTCCTGGAGGCGACCGGTGTCGGGTTCGACTGGGACGTCCAGGAGGCCGGCGCCGATGTCGTGGAACGGTACGGGACGCCCCTTCCCGACCCCGTCCTCGAATCGATCCGGCGCAACCGGGCGGCCATCAAGGGTCCCATCACCACCCCGGTGGGCAGCGGCTTTCGGAGCGTGAACGTGGCGCTTCGAAAGGAGCTCGACCTCTACGCGTGCCTCCGGCCGTGCAAGTCGTACCGAGGCGTCCGATCCCGGTACGAGGACGTGGACGTCGTCATCGTCCGGGAGAACACCGAGGACCTCTACGCGGGGATCGAGTTCGAGGAGGGTTCGCCCGGAGCGAAGGAGCTGATCGAGTTCATCGCCGAGAAGACCGGGAAGCGCATCCGCGACGACGCCGGCATCTCGATCAAGCCGATCTCGGCGTGGGGGACCGAGCGGATCGTCCGATTCGCCTTCGACTATGCCCGGAGCTCTGGCCGCGGGAAGGTCACGGCAGTGCACAAGGCGAATATCATGAAGTTCACCGACGGGCTGTTCCTGGAGACCGCCCGACGGGTGGCGGAGACCTACCCCGACATCGACTTCGAAGACCGGATCGTCGACAACCTCACGATGCAACTGGTCCAGCGGCCCGAGGAGTACGACGTCCTCGTCCTGCCGAACCTGTACGGCGACATCGTCTCGGACCTGTGTGCCGGCCTCATCGGCGGCCTCGGCGTGGCGCCGGGCGCGAACATCGGGGACGAGGCTGCCGTGTTCGAGGCGACCCACGGGAGCGCCCCGAAGTACAAGGGGATGAACAAGGTGAACCCCATGGCCATGATGTTGTCCGGCGTCCTGATGTTGCGATATCTGGAAGAGACGGAAGCCGCGAACCGGCTGGAGTCAGCGATCGCGGCCGTGATCGCCGAAGGAGCGTCGGTCACCTACGACATGAAGCCGAGCCGCGACGACCCGACCGCCGTCGGCACGTCCCAAGTGGCCGATGCGGTCATCGAGAAGCTCCAGGCCTGACATGCGGGTGACCATCGTCGGCAGCGGGTTCGTGGGCCAGACCGCCGCGATGCGGGTGGTGCAGAAGGGACTGGCCGAGGTGGTCCTGATCGACATCGTCGAGGGGTTGCCGCAGGGACTGGCCCTCGACATCAGGGAGTCCTCGCCGATCGAGGGGTTCGAGCCGAACGTCAGCGGAACGAACGACTACGCCGACACGGCGGGATCGGACGTGGTGGTCATCACCGCCGGGTTCCCCAGGCAGCCGGGCATGAGCCGGATGGATCTCCTGGGCAAGAACGCGGCGGTGGTCCGCGATGTCGTGGAGAACGTGGTGCCGGGCTCACCGGATGCCGTGATCGTCGTGGTGACCAACCCGCTCGACGAGATGACGTTCCTGGCATCGGAGGTTTCGGGGTTCCCCAAGCGGCGCGTCGTAGGTATGGCGGGAGTGCTCGATTCGGCGCGGCTGCGGTACTTCATCGCCGAGGAGCTCGGCGTGTCGCCGTCCACGGTCGAGGCCATGACGCTCGGCTCGCATGGCGAGTCGATGGTGCCCTTGCCTCGCCACGCCAGGG
>JBOGVH010000268.1:0-2801 GCA_050695235.1 Actinomycetota bacterium | reverse complement strand
GCGGCCTGCCACGGCCTGGACCCCGATGTGTTCTTCCCCACCTCCGAGGAGGAGGCGGGACCAGCGCTCGCCTACTGCTCGGGCTGCGGGATCCGGGAGATGTGCCTGGCCTGGGCGCTGAAGAACGGCGAGCGCTACGGGGTGTGGGGCGGCCTGACCGAGCAGCAACGCCGTCGCCTGGTCCGCTTCGTGGCCTGAGCATCCCGGCTGGTCACCCCGGGGCCGGGCCGCCCATACTGGCTGGCCATGAGCGACGTCTCGGTGAGAGCGGCGGCGCCGCTTCGCATCAGCTTCGTCGGGGGTGGAACCGACTTCCCCCACTGGTATGAGCCGCACGGGGGGGCGGTCCTTTCCGCCACGATCGACCATCACGCCGAGGCCACGCTTCGGCCCAGGGACGACGATCGTATCCGGATCCGATCGCTCGACCTGCACCAGATGGTCCAATACCGCCTGCACGAGCCGCCCGAGTACGACGGCGTGATGGATCTGCCGAAGGCGGCCATCGACCGGGTCGGCATCCACCGGGGGGTCGACGTCGAGGTGCGCTGCGACGCGCCGCCAGGAAGCGGGCTGGGCGGCTCCTCGGCGGTGGTGACCGCGATGGCCGGCGCGCTCGCCGCCTTCGCCGGCCGTTCGTTCACCGCTGACGAGCTGGCTCGGACGAGCTACGCGATCGAACGTGAGGACCTGGGGATCGCAGGAGGCTGGCAGGACCAGTACGCCGCAGCCCACGGGGGGTTCAACCTCCTGGAGTTCTCCGCGCGGCGGGTCGATGTCATCCCGGTCCGCGCGGAGCCCGAGGTGCTCCGACGGCTGCGGGCGAACCTCCTCCTCTGCTACACGGGACAGGTCCGGGCGAACCTCGGGCTCATCGACACGCAGATCCGGCTGTTCCGGGAGGGGCGCGAGGAGACGATGCAGGGGATGAAGCAGCTCCAGGCGATGGCCTACGAGATGCGGGATGCCCTGGAGTCGGGGGACGTCGACGGCTTGGGCGAGATGCTCCACGAGGCGTACGAGAGCAAGAAACGGATGAATCCGCACATCGCCGAGGGCACGAGGATCGAGCGCCTGTTCGACGCGGCCACGAAGGCCGGCGCCACCGGCGGAAAGATCTGCGGGGCCGGCGGTGGCGGATACCTCCTCCTGTATTGCCGGCAGGACCGCCAGCCCGAGGTCCGGACCGCGCTCGAGAGCATGGGAGGCAGGCTGGCCTCGTTCGCGTTCACCCCAACCGGGGTCGAGGCTCAGGTGGGGAACGCGGTGTGGAGGCCCGCGCGCCGATGACCGGACGGTTCGTGCTCCTCGACCGGGACGGGACGATCAACCAGGAGGTCGACCACCTCGACCGCCCCGACCAGGTCGCGCTCATCCCCGGCGCCGCGGCGGCACTGCGGCAGCTCAGGTCGGCCGGCCTCGGGCTCGTCGTCCTCACCAACCAGGCGAACGTCGGACGTGGGCTCCTCCCGCCCGACCGGCTGGAGGAGATCGATGCCCGACTCACGGAGCTCCTCTCCGATGAGGGTGTGCGCCTCGACGGGCTCTACGTCTGCCCCCACGCAGCGGAGGATGGGTGCGATTGCCGCAAGCCGAGGGCTGGGCTGGCCCTCCGCGCCGCGACGGACCACGGGTTCCGGCCGGACGACGCGTTCGTCGTCGGTGACCATGCCGCCGATATGGGACTTGGCCGAGCGATCGGGGCCGTCACCATCCTGGTCCGCACGGGCCACGGGGAGGACGAGCTGAAGACGGGCGCGGGTGCCCAGGCCGACCACGTCGCGGCCGACCTCCGGGAAGCGGCCAGCGTGATCCTCGACAGCGTCGTGTCTGGGGTCCGGCCGTGACCGTCGCCGATCGCATCGTCGAGTATCTGGGGGAAACCATGGACACCGTGTCGGCGACCGCCGAGACCTGCTCCGAGGAGATCGCCCGGGCCGCCGCCGCCATCGCCGAGAGCGTTCGAGGTGGTGGCAAGGTCCTCCTCTGCGGGAACGGCGGGAGCGCCGCCGACAGCCAGCACCTGGCCGCCGAGCTGGTCAGCACCCTGACCGTGGACCGGCGGCGCCCGGCCATCCCGGCCCTGGCTCTCACGACCGACACATCGATCCTCACTGCGGTGTCCAACGACTTCGGCTTCGAGGGAGTGTTCGCCCGTCAGGTGGAAGCCCTGGGAACGGCCGGCGACGTGCTGATCGCCATTTCGACGAGCGGGAACTCCGAGGACGTCGTCCTGGCAACGGAGCAGGCGGCGCGGCAGGGGATGCGGACCGTGGCCCTGACCGGCGAGTCGGGTGGGAAGCTCGGTCCGCTCGCCGATATCTCGATCCGGGTCCCGAGCTCGGAGACCTCGCACGTTCAGGAGGCTCATCTGGCCGTGGAGCAGCTCATCGCCTTCCTGGTGGAGGACGAGCTCTACCCGCGGCGCTGACTGCCCGACCCCCTACCTCCACATCCGGCCGAGGCTTGACCGTCGAACACCTGTTCGGTATCGTCGGGTGCCCGCGGCCCCGCGGAGGCCCGACCCGTGCTGGCCGAACCGGTTCAAACGACCTTGCAGGAGGGGATCCCTCTTCGTGAGGTGACCTTCTGCATCGTCGACCTGGAGACGACCGGGGGGTCCTCGGCCGACTCCCGGATCACGGAGATCGGAGCGGTGAAGTACCGGGATGGTGAGCGGATCGGGGTGTTCGAGACGCTCGTGGCCCCCGGGACGACGATCCCCAGGTTCATCACCCACCTCACCGGCATCGACGACGCCATCGTCCGAGACGCACCGACCCTGGAATGGGCGCTCCCGG
>JBOGVH010000267.1:0-3434 GCA_050695235.1 Actinomycetota bacterium | reverse complement strand
GGTGCTGGCCCGGGCCCACCAGGGCCTGATCTGGTCGAGGCAGCGCCAGCTGAACCAGCTCCGCAACGCCCTTCGGGAGTTCTACCCGTCATCGCTCGAGGCCTTCGGGGCCGATCTGGCCTCAGTGGATGCCCTGACCGTCCTTGCACTTGCGCCGACGCCGGCGGAGGGTCGATCGTTAAGCACGCCCCGCATCGCCGCCGCGCTGAAGCGAGGAGGACGCCGGCGGGGCATCACCGAGCGGGCCGAGGAGATCACCCGAGCCCTTCGAGCCCCTCAGCTGGAGGCGCCCGAGCTGCTGTCCCGAGCCTACGGCGACGTCGTGGCCTGTACGGTTCGGATCGTGGCCGAGATGACGACGCAGATCGAGAAGCTGGCGCGTGACCTCGAAGCGAGTTTTGAAGGACACCCGGACGCCGAGATCCTTCACAGTCTGCCTGGACTCGGTGTGGTCCTCGGCGCCCGGGTCCTCGCGGAGTTCGGGGATGACCCCGACCGCTACGCCGATCCTAAGGCCCGCAAGAACTACGCGGGAACCTCACCGATCACAAAGGCCTCCGGGCGCTCACGAGTCGTCCTGGCTCGGTTCGCCCGCAACCGCCGGCTCGCCGATGCGCTCGAGATGTGGGCGTTCTGCTCGCTCACGCTCTCACCAGGAGCCAGGCGCTACTACGATGCGCACCGAGCCAAAGGTCACACACACCGACGGGCTCTACGGTCTCTGGCGAACCGATGGGTCGGCATCGTCCACGGGTGCCTTCGGCATCGGGAGTGCTACTCCGAAGACTTGGCGTGGCCGACGACCGGCGCAGCCGCCGGTTGACAGTTACGGCCCGTGGGATGTCTAGATGCTGAGCAGAACCCACGCCGAGATCGCCGTGCCGGCTATCGCGGTCCCATAGCACGCGACTGCGATGAACCGCTTCCAGCGCAGGATCCCGAACTGATGATAGATGGCAAACCGGAACCGGTGGGCCCAGTGGTAGAGGGGGAGTGCGATCAGCCCCCAGAGGTAGAGCTTCACGAGAGGGAGTTGGACGAGATGCTGAACCCGCTCGTAGGAGAGGGCTCGGGTCGGTAGCCATCCCGCGGCGAAGGCGATGCCGAGGATCGCCACGTGAATAGGGACGAGGAATGCTGCAACGAACCCTCCGGCCGAGAACAGTCCCCAGAAGACGGGTTCGGGACGGAGCAGCCGTTGCAGCCTGTGCTCGCGGCGGGGCCCGGCACCCCGCGCCCGTCGTTTCACCTCCCTGGCGTCGGACTCGTCGAGGATGTCCCCCAGAGACATGTCGTCCGTCCGCAGCTCGTCCACGGCTAGAACCAGATGTGGAAGTACGCGACGATCCCGGACGCAAACACCCAGGTCCCGAAGAGCCCGGCGATCACCACACTCCTGGGCAGCACCTTGCGGCCCAGGCGAACCACTTGGATGTGGGCGGTGAGGCGAAACCACGTCGCCATGTGGTACAGCACCGCCACCAGGATGACCGCGAAGACGGCCACCACGGCCGGGAGCTTCAGCCACCGCAGGAACCCCTCGTAAGCCTCCCGGCCTCGCGACAGCGCGACCAGGAACAGCAGCAGGAGACCCGAAAACGCCGCCGCGAACATGGAGGTGATCTCTCTGGCCGCGAACCGCCGGTAAGGGCCGGTCTGGAGCCACCAGCTCCGGGGGTACTCCGGGACGTACGCCGGGTATCGCCCCCCCTCTCGCTTGCTCACTCTCGGCCCCTGAATGGCAACATCACCGAAATCATGGCCTCCGTGGTCGTTGCCACCTTCTCGCGCTGGATCGCCGCGGACGGGTCGACGTCCTTTGGACAGACCACCGTGCATTCCCCCACGAACGTGCAGTCCCAGATGCCCCAGTCCACCCCCAGGACCTCACGGCGCTCAGCCTGGCCTTGATCGCGAGAGTCGAGGTTGTACCGGCGACCCAGGGCGATCACCGCCGGACCGATGAACTCGGGGTCGCGGCCGTATACGGGGCAGGCCGAGTAGCACAGCATGCAGTTGATGCACATGCTGAACTGTTTGTAGGCGTCGACCTCCTCGGGCGTCTGGAGGTACTCGCCCTCCTCGACCGGCTTCTCCACCTTTCGGATGATCCACGGCTTGACCTCGTTCAGCTTTTCCATGAAGTCGGTCATGTCCACCACCAGGTCGCGGATCACCGGGAAGTGCCGGAGTGGCTCGACCACGACCGGCTTCGGGTAGAACTCCCGGAGGAAGGTCGAGCAGGTGAGGCGGGGCTTCCCGTTCACCATCATCCCGCAAGAGCCGCACACGCCCATCCGGCAGGACCACCGGTACGCGAGGCTCCCATCGATCTCGTCCTTGATGTGGTTCAGGGCGTCTAGCACGACCATGTCCTCGCGGTACGACACGCGGTACTCGTCGTGGTAGGGCTCCCCGGCGTGTTCCGGCCGGTACCGGGCCACCTTCATCGCGATCGTCGCTTCGGCCATATCCAAACCTTCCGTCTGGCTAGTATTTCCGCTCGACCGGTGGCCACCGCGTGATCGTGACGTCGCCTTGCTCGATCCGGGAGGCCTCGGGTGTGGCGAAGGCCAGGCTATGCTTCAGGAACCGCTCGTCGTCTCGGTCCGGGTGGTCCCGGCGGGTATGAGAGCCTCGCGACTCCCGCCTCTCCAGGCCGGACTGCACCACCGTCTCCGCCACGTCGAGCATGTTGCCGAGCTCGAGCGCCGACACGAGCTCGGTGTTGAAGGCACGGTCGCGGTCGTCGAGGGCGACGTCGCGGTAGCGCTCCCTCAGCCCACGCACCTCCTCCACGGCCTGCTTCAGCGACTCCTCGGTGCGGAACACGCCGGCCCCCCGCTCCATGGCGGCCTGGAGATCTCGGCGGATCGCCGAGATCCGCTCGCTGCCCTTTTCCTTCTCCAGGTACGTGGCCGTCAGCCGAGCCTGCTCAGACTGGGCCAGCTTCTCCACGGGACCCTCCTCGGCGTGGCCGGCCTCCAGCGCGTCCTGGGCGGCCTGCGTTCCCGCCCTCGCCCCGAACACCAGGCACTCGCTGAGGGAGTTCGACCCCAGGCGGTTCGCCCCATTCATGCTGACGCATGCGGTCTCGCCCGCAGCGTACAGGCCCGGCAGGCGAGTCCGGCCCAGGAGGTCCGTGTCGACTCCACCCATCATGTAGTGGACCACCGGGCGGACCGGGATGGGCTCGTGAACCGGGTCGATGCCCACGTAGTTGCGGGCGAGCTCTCGGACGAACGGGAGCTTCTCGTCGATGAGCTTCTCGACGAGATGGCTGACGTCGAGGTGCACGTACTGGCCGTAGGGGCCGTCGAACGCCCGTCCCTTCTCCATCTCCTGCATGATGGCCCGGGACAGGATGTCGCGCGGCCCCAGCTCCATCTTCGTGGGGATGTACTCCTCGAGGAACCGTTTCCCCTCCTTGTTGA
>JBOGVH010000266.1:0-2327 GCA_050695235.1 Actinomycetota bacterium | reverse complement strand
CGGGGGCGGGGGTTGACCTCGCCAAACCCCCTGGTCGGCGCCGTGGTGGTGGCCGAGGGCCGCATCCGGGGCGAGGGGTTCCACGAGGGCCCCGGGCGGCCGCACGCCGAGATCGTGGCCCTGGAGGAAGCGGGCGACCATGCCCGGGGGGCCACGCTGTACACGACGCTCGAGCCCTGCGATCACTTCGGCCGGACCCCCCCGTGTACCCGGGCCATCGCCCGCGCCGGCGTGGCCCGCGTCGGCTCCGCCATGCGCGACCCGAACCCCGTCGTGGATGGACGGGGGTTCGCCGCGCTCGAAGCCGCCGGCATCGAGGTCCGGAGCGGGATCCTGGCTCACGAGGCGACGCGGCTGAACGAGGCCTACGTGAAGCACGTTCGCACCGGCCTTCCCTTCGTCACCTGGAAGATGGCCGCGAGCCTTGACGGCAAGGTGGCCTCCCGCGACGGGACGTCACGATGGATCACCGGCGAGGCGGCCCGTGCCGACGTCCATCGGCTCCGGGCCGCCGCCGATGCCATCCTGGTCGGAGCGGGGACGGCGCTCGTGGACGATCCGTCGCTCAGGGTCAGGGACCCCGGATACCGCGGGCGTCCCCCCCTCCGGGTCCTCGTGGACGCCCGGGGACGGGTCCCGGAGACGGGCGACCTGTTCGACGCGGCCGCGCCGACCATGGTGGCCACCACGAGCTTGGCCGCCCGCGAACGTAAGGAGGCCTGGCGGGCCCGGGGAGCCGAGGTCGTCGAGTACGAGGCCGAGAGCGGGGCGGTCCCGCTCCCTCAGCTCCTCTCGGACCTGGGCAAGCGGGACGTGCAAGGCGTGCTCCTGGAAGGCGGTCCCACCCTCGCGTGGTCCATGGTCGAGGACCGCGCCGTGGACAAGGTCGTGGTGTACCTCGCCCCCAAGCTCATCGGGGGCCACGACGCGCCCGGCGTCCTGGGCGGACGAGGGTTCGCGCCCATCGCCCAGGCCATGCAGCTCTCCGTGGCGTCCTTCGACCGGGTGGGGGAGGACCTGAGGGTGGAGGCCCATGTTCACCGGGATCGTTGAGGAGCTCGGCGCGGTCGTGGAGCGTGCGCCGGATCGGATCACCGTGTCATGCCGCACCGTGCCGGGTGACACTGACGTGGGCTCGTCGATCGCCGTGAACGGCGTGTGCCTGACCGTCGTCGACCGCGGCCCCGGCCACCTCGGGTTCGACCTGTCGGAGGAGACCCTGCGGCGGACCGGCCTTGCCGGCCTGTCCCCGGGCGATCCGGTGAACCTGGAGCGGCCGGTCACCCTCACCACCCGGTTGGGTGGCCACCTGGTGCAGGGCCACGTCGACGGGGTGGGGGAGGTCGTCGGCGTCGAGGCCGAACCGACCGGAGGGGCATGGCTCACCATCCGCCCACCGGCCGAACTCCTGCGGTACCTCGTGGACAAGGGGTCGGTGTCGGTGGACGGCGTCTCGCTCACCGTGGCCGGGGTGGATGGGGACGCGTTCTCCGTCGCGCTGATCCCCCACACGCTCGCGGTGACGACGCTCGGCACGGCCCGGGTCGAGGACACGGTGAACCTGGAGGTGGACGTCCTGGCGAAGTACGTGGAGCGACTCCTCACATCGACGGAAGAAAGGGCGCGAACGTGAGCCGAACGCAGCCGGTCGTGGACCGTTCCGTGTTCTCGACCATCGAGGAGGCACTCGAGGACGTCCGGGCCGGCGGGATGGTGATCGTCGTGGACGACGCCGATCGGGAGAACGAAGGTGACTTCGTCATGGCAGCCGAGAAGGTCACGCCCGAGGCCGTGAACTTCATGGCCACCCACGGGCGGGGCATCGTCTGCGCGCCGTGCACTGAGGAGCGACTGGATCATCTCCGCATCCCTCTCATGGCTGTACAGAACAACGAGAGCCATGGGACGGCGTTCGCCGTCTCGATCGATGCGAAGGTCGGCACCACGACCGGCACGAGCGCCTACGACCGGGCTGCGACCGTCCGGGCGTTGGCCGACCCGTCCACGAGGCCCGAGGACCTCCGGATGCCGGGCCACGTGTTTCCGCTTCGGGCTCGGAACGGGGGCGTGCTGGTCCGGGCGGGCCACACCGAGGCGACAGTGGATCTGGCCCTCCTGGCCGGACTGGCCCCCGCTGGGATGCTCTGCGAGGTCCTGCACCCGGATGGGACGATGGCCCGGCTGCCCGAGCTCCAGCGGGTGGCCCGGACCCACGGCCTGAAGCTCATCTCGATCGCCGACCTCATCCTGTACCGCAGGGAACGGGAGCTCCTCGTCCGGCGGGCCGCCGAGGCGCTGATCCCCACGGCCAACGGCGAGTTCCGTGC
>JBOGVH010000265.1:0-2882 GCA_050695235.1 Actinomycetota bacterium | reverse complement strand
ATCGAGGACGAGACCAGTCCCATCGGGTACCGGGACGTGTACATCAGCCCGCAGGCCGAGTCCATCCTGGGCTACACGCCGTTCGAGTGGCAGGCAGACCCCGAGCTGTGGGTCCGGGCCATGCACCCGGATGACCGCGATCGGGTCAACCAGGACGATCGGGCATCGGTCGAGACCGGCACGTTCACCTCGGAGTACCGCATGATCGCGCGAGACGGCCGCGTCGTGTGGTTCCAGGACGTGGCGAACGTGGTGGAGGATCCGATGTCCGGCGTTCGGTTCTGGCATGGCGTGATGCTCGACGTCACCGAGCAGAAGCTCGCCGAGGCCAGCCACTTGGAGCTCTCGGCGAAATACCGGACGCTCGTGGAGCAGATCCCGGCGGTTGTCTACCTGGCGGAGTACGGCGAGCAGGGCGACTGGTTGTACATCTCACCCCAGGTGGAGCGGGTGCTGGGGTACACCCCCGAGGAGTGGCTGGCGCATCCACATCCGATGGCCTCGTTCACGCATCCCGAGGACCTCTCAGCGGTGCGCGGGGAGGAGGAGCGGTCGCTGTCCTCCGGCGAACCCTTCCGGGCCGAGTATCGGATGCAGGCCAAGGACGGCCGATGGCGGTGGATCCTGGACGAGGCCACACCGGTTCGCGACCAGACCGGCCGTCCGTTCGTGCTCCAGGGGGTCATGTACGACATCAGCAAGCGCAAGCACACCGAACAGGAGCTGGGGGAGGTGCTGGAGAAGCTCCGGGCCATGGACCGGCTCAAGAACACCCTGTTGCACACGCTCTCGCACGACTTGCAAAACCCGCTCACCGCGATCCACGGCGCGGCCAGCACGCTGGAACGCCTCGATTCCCAACTGTCGACGGACGAACGGCGCTCGCTCCTCAAGTCGCTCACGGACAGAACCCAACACCTGAGGAACCTGCTCACCGACCTCCTCGACCTGGAGCGGCTGGACCGCGGCATCGTCGAGCCCCGGCGATCGCCGGTAGACCTCCCCGCGATGATCCGGCGCCTGGTGGTGTCCTCTGAGGCGCTCACCGGACGAACGGTGGAGATCGACACCGAGCCGGTGACCATCGCCGTGGACCAGGCCAAGGTGGAGCGGATGGTGGAGAACCTGCTGGCAAACGTGGCTCGGCATACGGTGGACGCGAGGGTGTGGATCCGGGTGGCAGCGCAGGACGGTGGCGCGCTCATCTCGGTGGACGACGAGGGGGCCGGCGTTCCCGACGACCTCAAGGAGAAGATCTTCGTGCCGTTCAGCCGGGGACCCGAGGCTGCCGACCTTCCCGGCAGCGGGATCGGCCTCTCCCTGGTGGCCGGGTTCGCGGAGCTGCACGGGGGCCGGGCCTGGGTGGAGGACCGCTCCGGCCGAGGCGCCTCCTTCAGGGTGTTCCTGCCGGATGCGCCGGCGTCGAAGGACGCGCCCGGCCCGGTCGACTAGTCGTTCTTCTCCTCCCCCTTGTGCTTCCCGTTGTCATGGTGCTTCTTGGGGGAGTTATCCGTTGACGGCGTGCTCGCGCCGACGATCAGCGTGACCGACGTGTCCCGCCGAACGCGATCGCCGGCGGGCGGGTCGCTCCTGATCACGATCCCGGCTTCCCCGGGCCGAACCCGGACATCGCCCAAGCCCAATCCCACTTCCTCCAGGGCATCCTGGGCCTCGGGGATGCTCTTCCCCGAGAGCTCCGGAACGGTCACCCGCACACCCACGCGAGCCTCCCGCCGGGCCTGCTGGAGGATCGACCGGTCCCTGGCCTCGACCAGCAGGATCGCCAGGATCAGCAGGAGCACCGTGGCGATCAGCACGGCCGGGATGAGGATCCGCCGGCGGTCGCCGTGATGCCCGACCGGCGACAGCGGGACGGTCTCCTCCGGGCCCGGGGCCACGGGCGCGACCTGGGTCGTCTCCTCCCGGCCCGAAGCCACGGGCGCGAGCGGGGTCGTCTCCTCGGGGGCGGCGATCGACGGGAGGGGAAGGGTCGGTTCTCGGAGCATTGCAGCGAAGGCGGCGGCGGAAGGCGGGCGCTCGGCCGGGTCCTTCGCCAGCGCGGCCATGGACGCGGAGGCGAGGTTCGTGGGCACACCGTCGGCCACTTGGTCGAGGGGCCGAGGGTCCTCGCGGACGTGTGCCAGCGCAAGGGCGACCGGTGATTCGGCAACGAACGGCGGGCGCCCCGCGACCATCTCGTACAACATGGCACCGAGCGCATAGACGTCGGACGCCGGCGTGGTCTTTTCGCTCTTCGCTTGTTCGGGCGCCAGGTATGAGGGCGTGCCGAGGACGAGGCCCGACGTGGTGACCCGTTCCGCCCACGCCGCTGCTGCGATCCCGAAGTCCATCACCTTGACATCGCCGGCCGGGGTTAGCATCACGTTGCCGGGCTTCACGTCCCGGTGGACGATCCCGGCCCTGTGGGCCTCCTCGAGGGCTTCGGCGACCTGTGTGGCGATCCGGGAGGCCTCCTGCGGAGGAAGTGGACCCTCCCGGGACAATCGATCCGCCAGGGTCTCCCCGCGGACCAGCTCCATCACGATGTAGGGGCGGCCCTCGGAGCGACCGAAGTCGTAGACCGCGGCGATGTACGGCCCGGAGAGGCGGGCGGCGGCCTGGGCCTCGCGTTCGAACCGGCGAACCGCGCGCTCCCCCGCCGCCAACGACTCGGAGAGCACCTTGACCGCCACGGGACGGCCAAGGGTCTCGTCCTCCGCCTCCCAGACGGCCCCCATGCCTCCCGAACCGATCATCCGGACAAGCCGGTATCGGTCGCCGAGCAGGACATCCGCATCCAGCTGCTGCATGGTGGTCTCCGACGGGAACCCGTTGGTCCCTAGAGGATACCCGGGGGTTCGACGCGCGAACCCTGGCCGAGC
>JBOGVH010000264.1:0-1713 GCA_050695235.1 Actinomycetota bacterium | reverse complement strand
CCGCCGCGGCCCGGGACGGCTCGATCCGGATCCAGGAGCTGAATGGAGGCACGATCACCGTCACGAATACCGGGAGCTACGGCTCGGAGTTCGGCACGCCCATCATCAACCGGGCCCAGGCCGCGATCCTCGGCCTGGGCGCCATCGCCCCCCGGGCGCTGGTCGTCGACGGGCAGGTGATGGCCCGACCGGCGTGCACGCTCTCGCTGACCTTCGATCACCGGCTGCTGGACGGTGCGACGGCCGGCCGGGCGTTCGGCGAACTGGTCGCGGCCCTCTCGTCCCCCGGCCGGCTGGAGGCACTCCCCCGATGAGGATCGTGTCGCTCCTGCCCTCCGCCACGGAGATCGTGTACGCGCTGGGCCTGGGCGACGATCTCGTCGGGGTGACGTACGAATGCGACTACCCGCCCGAGGCCACCTCCAAGCCCGTGGTGGTGAAGAGCGCGCTCCCCCAGGGACGGCCGCTCTCCTCCCGCGAGATCGACGAGGAGGTCCGAGACCGGATGGACCGCCAGGAGCCGATCTACGTCCTGGAGAAGGAGCTGATCCAACAGCTCGAGCCGGACGTGATCCTGACGCAGGACCTCTGCCGCGTGTGCGCCGTCCCCAGTGGACAGGTGCAGGAGGCGCTCGAGGAGATCGGCGTTCGCGACGCGAAGGTCCTCTCGCTCGATCCCCACACGTTCGACGAGGTGCTGGAGGGTATCCGGGCGGTGGGCACAACGCTGGGAAGGGAGGAGCGCGCCGACGAGATCGTCGGCGCGCTCCGCGCCCGTGTCGAAGCGGTCAGGGCCAAGGCGGTCCGACTCCCCTCGATCCGGGTCCTGTGCCAGGAGTGGCTCGATCCGCCGTTCGCCGCGGGCCACTGGGTCCCCGACATGGTGGAGGCGGTCGGCGGGGTGAACCTGCTGACCGAGAAGGAACACCCCTCCCGGGTGGTGACCTGGCGGGAGATCCGGGATGCCAACCCCGAGGTCGTGGTGTTCATGCCCTGCGGCTACTACCTGGAGGAGGCGGAGGGGGAGGCCGCCCAGCTCTACCGCAACGCCGAATTCGTCGAGACCCCGGCGGCTCGCGAGGGAACGGTGTTCGCGGTCGACGCGACCTCGTTCTTCTCCCGCCCCGGGCCGCGGATCGTCGATGGCCTGGAGATCCTGGCGTGGGCCGTGCACCCGCGGGCCTTCCCCGAGCCGCCGGAGGGATCCATCACCCGCATCGAGCGGTAAGCGAGGGTCCGGTATCCTCCCGGCGATGAAGGCCTCGAATCAGGTGTCGCCGGATGACATCGGCACTCGCGTCTCGTTCCAGTTCGAGCTCCCCAACGGCTACGTGGGCGAGGTCGTGGGGATACTCGAGGCCTACGATGAGGCGGCCGAGACGTACCTGGTTCGGAGGAAAAACGGCGAGCTGGCCCGGGTGCCGAGGCGCGGCGTGCGCTTCGGCAAGGTCGTCTCTCGCTAGGGGCCGGGGAGGTTACAGCCGATGGCCGAAGAGCTTCCCACCGCCTTCATCCGCCGCCGTCTGGGAAACGAGGACTCGCATTACGGCGGCAACCTGGTGGCCGGAGCCAAGCAGCTCGAGGTGATCGGCGACCTCATCACCGAGCTGGCTATGCACTACGACGGCGACGAGGGGCTGTTCCGCGCCTGCGAGTCGGTCGAGTTCCTCCATCCGCTGTTCGCGGGAGACTGGATCGAGGCGAAGGGCCGGA
>JBOGVH010000263.1:0-3946 GCA_050695235.1 Actinomycetota bacterium | reverse complement strand
ACCCGGAGCTTCGGTACACGCCCAACGGTGCGGCCGTCGTGAACTTCTCAGTGGCCGTCACGCCGCGGATCCGGGACGAGGGCGGTGGCTGGAAGGACGGCGACACGTCGTTCTTCCGTGTGAACGCATGGCGGACCCTGGCCGAGAACTCTGCCGAGTCCCTCACCCGGGGCTCGCGGGTGGTCGTGGTGGGCCGCCTCCGCCAGCGCTCATGGGAGACCCCGGAGGGCGAGCGGCGATCGGTGGTCGAGATCGAAGCCGACGAGCTGGGGCCGAGCCTTCGGTGGGCCACGGCCAAGATCGAGCGACAGGGTGGGAAGGCCGGCGACTGGTCGGCCAAGGCCCCGGCCCCGGTCGGCGCAGGCCAGAATTCGGACGAGGAGACGCCACTGGATGCCCCCTAAGACCAAGAAGCGACCACCAAGAAAAGAAAAGGAAGAGAAGGCCTGGCAGAAGAAACAGAAGCGGAAGGTCTGCATCTTCTGTAAGGATCGGATCGAGTACGTCGACTACAAGGACGTCATGACGCTGCGCAAGTTCGTCTCCGAGCGGGGCAAGATTCGGGCCCGCCGGGTCACCGGCAACTGCGCCCAGCATCAACGGGACGTGGCCGTGGCGGTCAAGAACGCACGCGAGATGGCGCTGCTTCCGTACTCCAGTCGATGAAGGTCATCCTCCAGAAGCCCGTCGACAAGCTCGGCGTGCCCGGGGATGTGGTCGATGTCGCCGACGGGTATGCCCGGAACTACCTGATGCCCCGGGGCCTGGCGGTCAGGGCTTCCAAGGGCGGCGTGAAGCACGTCGAGAGCCTCAAGCGGGCCCATACCACCAAGGTGTCTCAGGCCCAGGCTGAGGCCCAAGAGGTTGCCGATCGGCTGACCGCGAGCCCGATCAAGGTGAGGGCTCGGGTAGGCGAGGAGGGCAGGCTATTCGGCAGCGTGACGGCGGCCGAGGTCGCGGAGGAGATCGAGCGCCAGACCGGGGTGAAGGTTGACCGCCGCGACGTTCGCCTGGACGAGCCCATTCGAAGCGTCGGGGTCCACCAGGTCACGGTGCACCTGTTCACGGATGTGGACCCCGTCGTCCCGGTCGAGGTCGAACCCGCCGAGTAGCGGGTGTGCTGAGGTCGGCGGTACGCCCCCGCGACTGAACCGGCGTCGCTCGGGCAAGATCCTCACCGTGCACGGGAACCAGGCATCCCCGATGCATGCGTCCTCCGACTCAGCCATGACACGGGGCGTCCGTGCGCGCCCGGGTGGTTCCTGACCTGCCAAATTACATGTGTGTCACTATGGGGTTGTACACACGTGTCCACGGCGTTTTCCACAGGTCCAGTGGCAGGTGGGCGTGAGTCTGACAACAAAGTTTCGGACCCCACCTGGGGCGGAGTTGTCCACACGCGATTTCCCCTTCCCTCCTGGGAGGCGGGCGTCTACCGTCTGCACCTCGCCGCGCGTTCGGGAAAGGGGGATCGTTGGCGACGAGAGCTGACGATGTCCGCCGTCTCCGGCCCGAACGGGTACCGCCCCATAACCTGGAAGCCGAGGAGTCCGTCCTCGGCGCCATGATGCTCTCGACGGAGGCCATCGCCGACGTCGTCGAGGTGGTCAAGCCCGAGGACTTCTACAAGTCCGCGAACGGCACGATCTTCGACACGCTGCGGGGGATCTACGCGCGGGGTGATCCGGTCGATGCCATCACCGCTGTCGAGGACCTCCGGCGGCGCGGTGTGCTGGAGCAGGTCGGCGGTCACCTGTATATCCACGAGCTCGTCGAGCAGGTGCCGACACCGGCCGCGGCGGGCAACTACGCGCGGATCGTGGCGCAGCACGCTCTCCTGCGGCGGCTGATCCAGGCGGCGGGCGACATCATGGAGATGGGGTACTCCGCTCCCGAGGACCCCGAGCGGGTGGCCGACGAAGCCGAGCAGCGCATCTACGACGTGGCCCGCCACGACGAGAAGGACCAGGTGGCCTCCCTCCGGGAGCTGGTGGACCAGGCGATGACCGACCTGGAGCAGATCCAGAACCGGGAGTCGGCCTTCGCCGGCCTGCCGACCGGGTTCCGGGACCTGGACGAACTGCTGTCGGGCCTGCAATCGGGCAACCTGGTGATCGTGGCGGCCCGTCCCGGCGTCGGGAAGTCCTCGTTCGCCACGAACGTCGCCAGGAACGCAGCGGTCGAGTCCAGGGTGCCCGTTGCGATGTTCTCACTCGAGATGTCGAGGTGGGAGATCGGGATGCGGCTCCTGTGCGGCGAGGCAGGGGTCCCCTGGGACCGGATCCGGGGGCGGCGCGTGGGCGCCGATGACTGGTCGCGGGTCGTCCAGGCCGCGGAGGTTCTGCACGATGCGCCGCTGTCGATCGTGGACTCGGGGAATGTCACGATCGTCGACATCAGGGCCAAGGCCCGGCGGCTCTCAGCCCGGAGGCAGGGCCTGGGGCTCATCATCGTGGATTACCTCCAACTGATGTCGCACCACCGAAGGGTGGACAACCGCCAGCAGGAGATCGCGGAGATCAGCAGGAGCCTCAAGCTCCTGGCCAAGGAGCTGAAGATCCCGGTCATCGCCGTCTCCCAGCTGAACCGGGACCCCGAGCGACGGCAGGACAAGCGCCCCCAGCTCTCGGACCTGCGCGAATCTGGTGCCATCGAACAGGATTCCGACGTCGTCATGTTCATCCATCGCGACGACTCCGATCCGGCGAAGAAGGGACTCGCCGACCTGATCGTGGCCAAGCACCGAAATGGGCCGACCGATACGGTCCCCGTGACGTTCCTTCCGCATCTCACTCAGTTCCGGAACTACGCCCCGGCCTCCGCCTAGCTCTGTCCTGCCCTAGGCTGCCGGGTCATGACGGCCGATGCACGCCGTGTCCGCGCCATCCACCGCTGGCTGCTGCGGCATTTCGGCTCGCTCGAGCTGCCCCGTCGGAGCGATCCGCTCGACGAGCTCATCCTCACCGTTCTCTCGCAGAACACGAGCGACGCCAATAGCTTCAGGGCTTACGAATCGCTTCGAGCCAGGTTCCCGACGTGGGAAGCACTGGCCGCGGCTCGCCCGTCGGAGGTTGCGGCCTCGATCCGCTCGGGCGGCCTGTCGAACGTGAAGGCGCCGCGCATCCTGGCCATCGTGCGCACGATCCAGGAACGCGAGGGACATCTGGACCTATCCCTCCTCCGCGGCAAGAGCGACGCGGACGCGCGAGACTACCTGACCTCCCTTCCGGGGGTCGGGCCGAAGACGGCGGCGGTCGTGCTGGCTTTCTCGCTCGATCGTCCGGCCCTCCCGGTGGATACGCACGTCCATCGCGTGGCGAGTCGCCTGGGCCTGATCCGGCCGAACTCGTCCGCGGCTAGGGCGCAGGACGTGCTGGAGGCGATCACACCTGCGGACATCCGGGTGGCGATGCATGTCGGCCTGATCCGCTTGGGCCGGGAGATCTGCAAGCCGGGCCGGCCGAGGTGCGAGGTGTGTCCGCTCGCCGATCTGTGTCCCACCGCGCCCACGATCCTCGGCGCGAAGCCCCGAGGTGGTGCCTGAGACAGGTGGACCCGCGTCCGGCCCTACCTGGAGCGGGCGAGGGGAATCGAACCCCCGTCTCGAGCTTGGGAAGCTCACATTCTGCCATTGAACCACGCCCGCTTGCAACACCGGCCGGTCGCCGGCCTCGATCGGGCAGTGTATCGAGGCCTCGGGGGCCCTGCCTTCGAGGCGGACTCCGGCTTCGGGCTCAGTGCGACCTGTTAGCGTTCCTGCTCCCATGCAGGACCAGGTTGCCGGGCAGGACCCCAGTTTCTGGCCGACCCTTCTCATGCGGCTGACCGGCGGGCAGTCCCTCTCGTCGGAGCAGGCCGCCAGGGCCATGCTGGCGATCATGGAAGGGAACGCCACACCGGCCCAGGTCGGCGGATTCTTGATGGCCCTTCGCACCAAGGGTGAGAC
>JBOGVH010000262.1:0-9931 GCA_050695235.1 Actinomycetota bacterium | reverse complement strand
AGGCCTGGGCGGAGGAGAACCTGGCGCCCAAAGGGGTGGAGATAAGGACCTACACGGCCGCGCCGGACGCGTTCCGGGACCTCCAAGCAGGGAGGATCGACGCGGTGATCAACGACGAGCCGGCGTCGGCCGTCATCGTGACAGACTTCCCCCCCACCAAGGTGGCCGAGGCGATCGACACAAACGAGAAGTACGCGCTCGCCTTCGCGAAGGACACACCGAATCTCCTAGCGGCCGTCAACCAGGCTCTGCTGGACATCATCAACGACGGCACGTACGAGAAGATCTACGCCAAGTACTTCCCCGGCGCACCAGTGCCGGAAGAGTTCCAGCCGTAAGGGAGTAGGAGGCATCGTTAGGGCCCGCGTCCACGAGGACGCGGGCCCTTGCATTCGTACGCGAAGGAGAGGACCGATGGCAGAGACGGCACGAAGGCGCGGGGCAGGCCCCGAGGCGGTGGCTCCGGGGACCGGACCGCCCGACGTCCGGGGAACGTCCTCCCCTTGGGCGTTGAGCATCTTCGGTGCCGGTTTCTCGGCCCTGGTCCTCGTGATCGGGGGAGTCGCCCTCGTCCAGGTCGCGTACGCCCTGCAGGGCGGGAGGATAACCTTGGGGTGCCGAGCCGTCGGACTCGTTCCGTTCACCCCTCAGACGCCGACGTCCCCCGCGGCGGGGATCAGAGGTGCTGAGGGTGTGTGCAACATCGTCGAGGCGGCCCGAGCCACGTCGACCACCTTGTTCCTGTGGTTCGGGGTGGTCGTCGGCGTCGCTGCTCTCGCGGCGGGCTTCGGTACGTACAAACGTATGGACACGCGCCGCCGACGCGAGCATTGCATCACGGGCGCGGTGCTCGGCATCCAGGCCGTGGTCATCGGCGCCTCCCTCCTGTGGTTCCGGCAAGGGCGGGTCGATCGATTCGCCTCGCAGTTCCTGAACTTCGAGCGGCTTCAGGGCTATTGGATTGGTTTCATCGGCGCGGCGAAGAACACCCTTCTCCTTGCCTTCGGCGGTGAGATCGGCGGGATCGTCGCGGGTCTCGTCTTGGCCATGCTAGCCATCTCGTCCCGCCGGGCCGTTCGCGCCCCGGCCCGAGCGTACATCAACTTCTTTCGGGGAACCCCCTTGCTCTGGCAGCTGTCGTTCTTCTATTTCGGCATCGTGCTCGGCCTCAACCTGCCATTGGGTGTGTTCGCGGCGGCGATCATCGTCTTCATCCTGAACACGGGCGCGTATGCGGCCGAGGTATTTCGCGCCGGCATCCAATCGATCGAGCGGGGGCAGATGGAGGCCGCCCGTTCGCTCGGGATGACCTATCTGCAGTCGATGCGCTTCGCGATCGTCCCCCAGGCCGTCCGCCGAGTTATACCGCCTCTGATGAATGAGTTCGTCATCCTCATCAAGGACACGGCGCTCGTGCTCGTGCTGGGCTTGGCAAGGGACCAGCTCGAGATCTTCAACTACGCCCAAGAAGGCTATAGTTCGACGTTCAACGCCACGTTCTTCGTGGTGGCGGCCATCGCATACCTCGCGGTCACACTGCCGCTGATCCGACTCGTCAACATCGCCGAGCGGCGACTCCGCGGCGGGCTATTGGGCCTCAACATCGGGCAGCAGGGGCTATGAACAGCGAAAGCTCGCTCGTACGTCTCGAGAACGTTCAGAAGTGGTTCGGAAACCTCCACGTCTTGAAAGGGATCGACCTGTCTCTTGCACCTCGGGAAGTTCTCGTGATCATCGGACCATCGGGTTCGGGGAAGTCGACGCTCCTTCGCTGCGTGAATCTCCTGGAGTTGCCCACGCAGGGCCGTGTGTGGTTCGATGGCAGGGACATCACCGACGTCCGCACGGACGTCAACGAGGTTCGGACCCACATCGGGATCGTGTTCCAGGCCTACAACCTCTTCCCCCACAAGACGGCGTTACAGAACATCACGGTCGCTTTGGAGAAGGTCCTGAAGCTCGAGCCCCATGAGGCTCGGGACCGAGCCTTGCAGCAGCTGACCAGGGTTGGCATGGCCCAGAAGGCCGATGCGTACCCAGGGCAGCTCTCCGGTGGCCAACAGCAACGCGTGGCCATCGCTCGGGCTCTGACTATGCAGCCCAAGCTGATGCTGTTCGATGAGGTCACCTCTGCCCTCGACCCCGAGCTGGTGGGCGAGGTGCTTGAGGTCATGTTGCGGTTGGCCGGCGACGGGATGACGATGATGGTGGTCACCCACGAGATGGGTTTCGCGCGAGAAGTTGGTACCCGGATGCTCTTCTTGGATGAGGGTGTCATCGTCGAGGCGGGTGAGCCCCGGGAGCTCTTCTACCACCCCCAGACTGAGCGACTGCAGCAGTTCCTGGCCAAGGTGTTGTGAGGCCCAAGTGAACTCGGTCCGGGCCCGGGGGATCCTGGCGGTGGCCGCCGTGGCCGTGGTGGTCCTGGCCCCGATGGTGTGGAGGAAGACGACCCGTCCCGCCTACGTGGTCACGGCCATCGACTATCACTTCCACGACGCGCACCCCACCACCCCCATCGGCCCGGGCCGGGACCTCGTGGTGCAGAACGACGGGCGGAACGTCCACAACGTCACGATCCCCGGGACGACCTACTCGCAGGACGTGGCGCCCGGCCACCGGTTGGTCATCCGCGACATCGCGGCGTTCCTGCGGGGACCGGGGGAGTATCCGTTCCTCTGCCGGTTCCATCAGACGCTGGGGATGACCGGGGTGATCGTCATCGCTCGATGACGACCCGTCCGTTCGACGGAGCAGCCAAAACTCGGCGGTCGGATCAGGAGATCGGACGACAAAGACGGGCCGAGGAACCTTTGGAGCCGCTCACGCCTTCCCCATACGCGAGCGTTGTCTACTCGGTTCCCCGACCCGTCAAATACAGGCCCCAAGCGACCCGGGCTTCCGGTCGATCGTTTCGCCGTCCGGGAGGATGATCGCCTCAGGAACTCGCGCCCCTTCGGTGAATCTCTCTCTCGGAGGCGCTTCCGGCCTCCCGGTCCCAGCGGCCGTTCGGGACCGGAGCGAAATCTAGCGAGGCGCCTGTGACCTGTCAACGCGAAACGCCTACTTGCGCTGCAAGGGATTCGGAACAACCACGCTGGTAGCGAGGCGGTTCGTTCCGCGGAAGAAAGAGTGACAACGATCGACGGTCCGTCGTCACGCGGAGTGACGACCGCTCAGGCCCCCGCCGCGATCAGGACGAGCTCGGTGCCGAGTCCCAACACGAATCCGGCGAACACGCCCCACAACGTGATCTCCCAGGACAACCGACGACCCGCGCCGAACAGCTCGCCGACGACGTACAGGATCGCGCCGGCGGCCAGCGCGAGGAACGCCACGAACACGAGGTCCGAGTGGAACATGGTTCCCACCACCGTCCCCAGGAACGTGGGCCCGCCTCCGATGATGCCGGCCAGGATCAGCCATCCCCAGGACGCGCGCTCGCCGGCGGCAGCCAGTGGCCCAACGATCCCGAACCCCTCCGTCCCGTTGTGCAGTGCGAAACCGATCACCAGCAGGAGGGCCAGCGACACCTCGCCCGCCGTCGCGGCCTGCCCGATGGCCAGTCCCTCCGAGAAGTTGTGGAGACCGATCCCGATGGCGATCGACATGCCGACCCGAAGGGCCTCGCCCCGCACGTCGGCCTCCGCCAACGCCATCGCCCGGGGCCCAGGCTGGCGCCCGGCCGGCCACGCCAGGCCTTGCTTGCGTGCAACAGGCCGAGGAGGCCCACTCCGAATCCGGCGGTGTACAGGAGCCCGACGGCGGCGAATCGTACTGGGAGAGTCGGATTCTACCGAGTCTCGTTCGGTGCCGAGGCAGCGAGCGTTGATCGACGCAGGGGCCGTCGGAGGGCGCGTCTACAATCCCATCGGTGGCCAGCAGCGTGAGCGATCCCCCCAAGCGTCTCTTCCTCCTGGACGGGCACAGCCTGTCGTACCGGGCGTTCTTCGCCCTGCCGCAATCCCTGGCCACCAGCACCGGGCAGGTGACCAACGCCGTCTACGGCTTCACCTCGATGCTCATCAAGCTCTTGGCCGAGGAGCGTCCCGACCTGATCGCGGTGGCGTTCGACATCGGGGCGCCGACTGTCCGGCTGGAGAAGTACGCCGAGTACAAGGCGGGCCGGCCCGAGGCTCCCGACGAGTTCCGCCAGCAACTTGGGCTGATCGTCGAGGTCCTGGAGACCCTCCGGGTGCCGGTGATCGGCGTGGAGGGTCACGAGGCCGACGACGTCATCGCCACCCTCGCGGTCCAGGCCGCGGAGGCCGGGATCGAGGTCGTCATCGTCACCGCCGACCGCGATTTCTTCCAACTGGTCCGGCCGGGCATCAAGGTGATGTTCAATCGCCGGGGCATCTCGGACATCGCCCTGTACGACGAGCAGGCGGTCCGGGATCGGTTCGGGCTGTCGCCCCAGCAGTACCTGGACTACGTCGCCCTCAAGGGCGACACGTCGGACAACATCCCCGGCGTCCCCGGCGTGGGGGAGAAGACCGCGGCGAAGCTGGTGCAGGACTTCGGCTCGGTGGAGGAGCTCCTGGCCCGGTCCTCGGAGCTGAAGGGGAAGCTCCAGACCTCCATCGAGGAAGCGGGGACGCAGCTCCTGCTGAACAAGGACCTGGCCCGGCTCAACACCGACCTGGAGCTGGACCTCCGCCCGGACGAAAGCGTGATGGGCGAGTGGGATATGGATGCGGTGCACCGTCTGTTCACCTCGCTCGAGTTCCGAACCCTGCTCGAACGGCTCGAGGACGTGGGCCGCGGCCCCAAGCCCGCGCCCGAACTGGCGGACCTCGATCTGCGGGACGCCTCGGCCGAAGAGGTCGACTCCCTCATCGCGAACCCGGGGCCGAAAGCCGTTCGTCTCGACCTCGAGGGGCGATCGATCCGGGGCGTGGCCGTGTCCCTCGGCGGCGGGCAGGCGGCCTATGCGGTCCTGAAGTCGCTCGATCCGGTTGCCGACGGCCTCTCGGACGGGTCGACGCCGAAGTGGACGCACGACGCCAAGGACACGGAGGCAGCCGTCATCGCCTCCGGAGGCACGGTCGCCGGCGTGACGTTCGACACCATGCTCGCCGCGCATCTGCTCGATCCGGCCGGCACGACCTTCGACCTGAGCGCCCTGTCGCAGCAGTACCTGGGATCGGATCCGTTGGCGGGGCTGGAGGGGGAGGCCGAGGGTGAACTGTTCGGCCAATCGTGGCGGGTTGTCGCGGCCGAGGCCGCCGCGATAGCCCTCCTGGCGCCGCCCCTGGCAGAGCGGATCGATCGCGCCGGACTTCGCCGACTCCTCGACGAGGTGGAGATGCCGCTCTCCTCCATCCTCGCGCGCATGCAGGCCCGCGGTGTGGCCCTCGACGTCGACTACCTGAACGCCATGGCGAAGGACGTCCGGGACCGGATGGCCACGTTACAGGCCGACATCTACCGGCTGGCCGGAGAGGAGTTCAACCTCAATTCGCCACCCCAACTCCGGGCCATCCTGTACGACAAGCTCGGTCTGTCACCGGGCAAGCGCACCCCGAAGGGGCAGCTCTCAACCGACGCCTCGGTCCTTGAGAAGCTTCGCGATCAGCACCCGATCCTGGATGCCCTCCTGTCGTGGAGAGAGCTCGACAAGCTGAACTCGACGTACCTGGAGGCTCTGCCCCGGCAGGTGGATCCGGCGGACGGCCGCGTGCACACCACGTTCAACCAGACCGGCGCGACCACCGGACGGCTTTCCTCGTCGAACCCCAATCTCCAGAACATCCCTGTCCGAGGGGAGCTGGGACGGCAGATCCGACGGGCGTTCATCCCCGGCTCGGAGGATCAGCTCCTCCTGGTAGCCGACTACTCGCAGATCGAGCTCCGGATCCTGGCCCACCTGTCCGGCGACGAGGGGCTGAGGTCGGCCTTCGCCGAGGGTCGTGACATCCACGCGGCCACGGCGGCCCGTGTGTTCGGGCTCCCCGAGGACAAGGTGGACGCCCCGCTTCGCAACCGGGCCAAGATGGTGAACTACGGGCTGGCCTACGGGATGAGCGCCTTCGGCCTGGCCCAACGCCTGGACATCGCCCCCGACGAGGCCCAGGAGATCCTGGACGCCTACTTCGCGACGTTCCCCCAGATCCACGACTACCTCGATCGGCAGGTGGCCCGGGCCGCGGCGGAGGGCTTCACCGAGACCATGTTGGGCCGGCGACGGTACATCCCCGAGCTGCAGGCGTCCAACCCTCGCGTGCGGGATCTGGGCCGCCGGATGGCCCTGAACGCGCCGATCCAGGGAAGCGCCGCCGACGTGTTCAAGCTCGGGATGATCGGGGTGGACCGGGCCATCGGCGCGTCGTCCCTCCAGATCCACATGCTGCTCACCGTGCATGACGAGCTGGTCTTCGAGGTCGTGGCGGTTCAGGTGGAGGAGGCCGCGGCGCTGGTGAAGAAGGAGATGGAACAGGCCCACGAGCTGTCCGTGCCCCTCCGGGCGGACATCGGTTGGGGCCGGAACTGGGCAGAATCCGCGCCGGCCGGCCACTGAGGCCGCGCCGCGGGCCACAGATGCCGCGCCGCATTGACGGGCGTTTGCCCAGGTAGCTACCATTCCCGGGCCGCGAGGCGTGTCCACATCACCGCAATCCCCCCGCCGCACGTAGGCGCGTCGCGCGCACGAAGGAGGAGATGGTTCACATCGAGACGAGTGAAGCCAAGGCCGCGCCCGAGCGCGACCTGACACCCGAGGAACTGGTCGACGCGGTCGAGGCCAGCCTCCGCGACTTCAAAGACGGTGACATCGTCGATGGAACGGTCGTCAAGATCGACCGGGACGAGGTCCTTCTCGACATCGGCTACAAGTCCGAAGGGGTCATTCCGGCCAAGGAGCTCTCGATCCGCCACGACATCGACCCGAACGAAGTCGTCCATGTCGGGGACAGGATCGAGGCCCTCGTGCTCCAGAAGGAGGACAAGGAAGGCCGCCTCATCCTGTCGAAGAAGCGTGCCCAGTACGAACGGGCGTGGGGTCGGATCGAGGAGGTCATGCAGTCCGGTGGCACGATCAAGGGCCCCGTCATCGAGGTGGTGAAGGGCGGCCTGATCGTGGACATCGGCCTCCGCGGCTTCCTGCCGGCCTCCCTGGTCGACCTCCGTCGGGTCCGGGACCTGCATCCCTACGTGGGTCAGGAGATCGAGGCCAAGATCATCGAGCTCGACCGGAACCGCAACAACGTCGTGCTGTCGCGCCGGGCGTTCCTGGAGGAATCTCAGAGCGAGGGGCGCAAGAAGTTCCTCGAGTCCCTCCACAAGGGAGAGCGGCGCAAGGGCACCGTGTCCTCCATCGTGAACTTCGGAGCGTTCGTGGATCTCGGCGGGGTGGACGGCCTCGTGCACGTCTCGGAGCTGTCGTGGAAGCACGTGGATCACCCGAGCGAAGTGGTGCAGGTCGGCCAGGAGGTCGAGGTCGAGATCCTCGACGTGGACCTGGAGCGGGAGCGTGTCTCGCTGTCGCTGAAGGCCACCCAGGAGGACCCGTGGAAGGAGTTCGAGCGCAAGTACCAGGCCGGCGAGATCATCGAGGGGCAGGTCACGAAGCTCGTGCCCTTCGGGGCCTTCGTCCGCGTCGCGCCCGGCATCGAGGGCCTCGTGCACATCTCCGAGCTCTCCGAGCAGCACGTGGATTCCCCCGAGTCCGTGCTGTCCGTCGGTGACCAGGTCCGGGTGAAGGTCATCGAAGTCGACGTGGCCCGCCGCCGCATCAGCCTGTCGATGCGCCAGGTGGGCGGGGCCATGCCCGCCGTGGCGGAGAAGGAGATCGAGGCGGACGAGGATGAGATCCGTCCCGAAGGCGCACCGTCCGCCGGGCCGGAGGCGGCCGCGCCAAAGCAGGAGGTGGCCGCGGAAGCATCCGAGGAACCTGCTCTCCAGGTGCCCGATGCCCCCCAGGGCGGGGCCGAGACGCCGGAGGCCCCGAGCGAGGGCCCTGCCGAGACGCCCGAGGCGCCGGGCGAAGCCGCCCCGGCGGAGGAGGCCGCGGCCGCCGACGAGGACGTCTCGCTCGAGGCCATCCTGGAGGACCTTCGCCGGCGCGAGGGCCGCGCCGAGTAACCGTTCCGATGCTGCTCGTCGGCCTCACCGGCGGGATCGGTACCGGTAAGTCCACGGTGGCACGGATGCTGGAGAAGCGAGGTGCCGTCGTCTTCGACGCCGACGTCCTGGCCCGTCAGGCGGTGGCGCCGGGGACCCCCGGGTTCGACCAGGTGGCCGAGCGGTTCGGCCCCAACGTGCTGGCTCCTGGGGGCGGGCTCGACCGGGAGGCGCTGGCCAGCATCGTCTTCTCCGACCCGGCGGCCCGTCGCGATCTGGAGGGCATCGTGCACCCGGAGGTACGACGGATGTTCGCCGAAGGGTGTGAGGAATACCGAGACTCGGATCGGGTTGTGGTCTTCAGCGCGCCCTTGTTGGTCGAGACCGGCATGCACACGGCCTTCGACCTCCTCATCGTGGTGTCCGCGCCGGTGGCCACCCAGATCGAGCGGCTGATGCGAGGCCGGGGCATGGCGGAGCGTGACGTCGAGGCTCGGATCGCCGCACAGCTGCCGCTGGAAGCCAAGGCAGAGGTGGCCGACATCCTGGTGGACAACGAGGGGACGCTGGAGGACCTCGAGGGCCGGGTCGAGCGGGTGTGGCGGGACCTGGACGCCCAGGCCAGGGCCGGGGCGAGGTGAGCCGGGGTCGGTCGCTATCATCGGGCCGGTGAGGTTCGATGCGGTCTTCTTCGACGCCGGGGAAACGCTGGTCCACCCTCATCCCACGTTCGCCGAACTCTTCTCGCGCATCCTGAAGCGTGAGGGCTTCGACGTGGAGCCCGAGACCATCACGGACCGCATCCATGTGGTGTTCGATCGGTTCCGTGAAGCGGCCAGGACCAAGGAGCTGTGGACGACCACCCCCGAGAAATCCCAACTGTTCTGGCACGACGTCTACGCCATCTTCTTCCGCGAGATCGGGATCGCCGACTCGGATGGCCTGATCGACACGGTGTATCGCGAGTTCACCGACGTGGCCAACTACTCGCTCTTCGACGACGTCGTCCCGGTGTTGGGCAAGCTCCGCGACGCCGGTCTGAAGCTGGGGGTGGTGTCGAACTTCGAGGAATGGTTGGAGCGCCTGCTGGCCCGGCTTGGGGTGACCGGATTCTTCGACGTGCGGGTGATCTCCGGGATCGAGGGTCTGGAGAAGCCCGATCCCCGGATCTTTCGGCTGGCGGTGGAACGGGCCGACGTGAACCCGGAGCGCTCCGCCTACGTGGGGGACAACCCCGAGTTCGACGTGGACCCGGCCGCGGCGGCCGGCATGTTCCCCATCCTGCTCGACCGGC
Source organism: Actinomycetota bacterium (assembly GCA_050695235.1). Lineage (GTDB taxonomy): Bacteria > Actinomycetota > UBA4738 > UBA4738 > HRBIN12 > AC-69. The sequence goes on along the minus strand of JBOGVH010000262.1, from coordinate 576 downwards.
GGGACCGGTTCCCCGACGCCACCGCGACCCGCATCACGACGCTCGACGACCTCCCCGCGGTCCTGGGGTTGTGATGGCCGCCGAACGGACCTACTCCGTCGAGGAAGCCGATGCCTCGCTCCCCGAGCTCCGAGTGGTGCTCGAGCGCGTTCGAACGAATCGGCAGGTGATCCTGCGAGCAGCCGAACGGATCCGTGGGCAGGTGGCCGCCGACGGCGGCGGTACCGAGGGCACGGACTACTGGGAGGCCAGGGCCGCGCTGAAGGCCGACATCGAGGCCCTGGCCAGCCGTGACATCCTGCTCCGCGACCCCGAGACCGGTCTGGTCGACTTCCCCGGCGAGCGCGAAGGCCGTCGGATCTTCCTGTGCTGGCGGCTCGGAGAGGATCACGTGGCGCACTGGCACGACCTCGAGTCGGGCTTCGGCGGGAGAAGGCCCCTGTGAGCCAGCCGCGCCGGCGTCCCACGGTGGTGGTGATGGGGGCGACCGCTGAGGAGCCACCGCCCGGGATCGATGAGGCGGCGACGATGGCCGATCTGTCGTTTGCGGCGTCCGCGCCGGCGCTGGCCGAAGCC